>WFOZ01000699.1 GCA_015487825.1 Planctomycetaceae bacterium | reverse complement strand
GTTATACGCCTGTAGCATCTGCAACCTCCTGTTCCACAATTTGATTGATTCCCCATTTGGGTGGGAACCAATACTCGATTGGTTCAGGATTTAAGTGAAATTTCTGCTTGATTCTTGTTCGTTTGTCGGTCCCAGAGAATTCTGGATGCTTAACCCTAGAGTATTTATCGACTTCACAAAACAAATTTTGGCAGTCAATTAGTTGAAGTTTTCTTCCAAACAGATCCTTAAACTCAAGGCCACGAGCATCGAATTCTTCTTCTTGTCGTTCAGTTACTATGTGAATAATTTCAGCATCATTTAGACCTCCGAAGTCCTGAAAACATTTTCGGATTCCATTTCTTGCACCCGGTCCTGCCACAACAAATTCCATTTCGGAGAAGTCCGTCAAATTGCTATAATTGAGGTCAGTTACATATTGGTAGGCAAGAAAGTCTCCCAATGTTGGATAGGAGCGTAATAATGTAAACGCTTCGCTCATTGAATTACATTGAGCAATCTTATCCGGCAGTTCATCGTTAAGCATTGATTCAATTAGTTTGAGATGCATACGATGTTTTCTACCAAATTCCGAATTGCGACCTCCAGAAGGCATTATGTAGGCAGCCGAATAGATTCTCTGACCAGCATCGATTGCTTTTGTTAAAATCTTGTCATAGCAGGAGAAAGAATAGTTCTCAAAGCACACAGAGCCAAGCTTATCGATAAACAACTCCCATGTACTGATTCGGTTGAAGATTTTGAACAGCATTATCCGGAAAAACACTTCGTTTGATGATTGATCGCCAACGTAAATCACGTTTTTAATAAGATATTGACTCACCCGATCTGCGGCACGATACGCATTCGTGAATTTGTATTCCAACAGGATTGGATCGGTTGTTATCGGAACGGTTTTACTTAGACGTCGAAAAAAAACTTCTTGCCTAGCAACTGCAAAATGCCAATAAGTGTCATAGACGCGAGATGGTTCTAATGGAGAGAGGGGACTTCGATTTTGTGGGATACGGTTGTTGTTATATGACAGTAATTTCTGTAGTGGTTTGAAAGTAGTACATTTGGCTGCCGGAATTCTTTCCAAAATCACTTCCAGTGTGTCTGCAACGTCTCCTTCATTTACTACTTGTGCTACGGGGTATTTCTTCTGTTCGCGATTAGCAAGTTTTTTGTACTCCTTGATCAAAAGTAACGATTCGGTCGTTTTCTCGACGTCACTTCTACGAAGAAAAAAAACGCAATCAGGACGATGTTCTGCCCAAAAATCCACCTCCAAGTCGATCATTTTTCTCAGGTGTTTTTTCTCCACTCCGGAAACAACTCCGTAAGCCCATGTCGACCACCAGAAACGATTAAGGATTATGGTATACCCGCGTGACAATAGCGGCTTGATTTGTGACTCAACACAGTCAATATGGGCCGCAATATGCAATAGCTGAAGACTGGTATTGTTGATTGTCTTTTTAGTAGGTTCATGATGAAAGTCATAAACCCATTTTCCAATTGATCCTGCTTTCTTTCCCGGGAACGACAAGACTTTAACTTTGTGGTTTAACTTCCTGAGAGTTTTTGAAAGTGCTTTTGCGACTGTGCTTTTGCCAACGTTATCACATCCCTCAAGCACGAACAATTGTCCGTCAGTGTCATTTTGAGTCATTGCTTGTTCCCTTTAAGGCACTTGGCTTTGACTTTGCACTGTTTTTTAGTGATTCAGATTGTGCTAGAGGTGTTTCCCTCCACCCTTCTTGACGAAGTTCCATCTTCACTTTCTCTTTAATGTAGAAAATTACATGGTCGGATGGCTTCTTGAAATAATTCGAAGCAAGGGTGATAACAATGCCTACCCCAAGACCAATTAATAGTGTTTGAAGCCATTTGTTATACCTGTGGCTTAGTTCAATGTCTCCCAACTTTTTTCTGAGTTGCCCTGGAGAGGCGATTTCACCTTGCAGTCGTTGAACATCTGAGGTCGTTATATGCATTTGGCCATTATGTACCCCGTTATATACGTCTTCAGTATTCTCCGTTAAATTGCAAAACCAAATCATGAAGACAACATCGCCTCTGCTGAGAATGATATTCTGTGCCCCTGCATTGTAAACGGAAAACTTGAGGCGCCCCTTGAAGCCAGGGTCAACATGAAATCCCGAAACATTAATCAACCCCTGAGCCTTGATACCAAATTTAATTGAAATAAAAGCCAAGGTGTCTTTGGGCATTGCGACTATTTCTTCAGTAATCAAAAGTGCAAACTGGCCTGAAGGAATCTTTATCGTCTCTTTTTCTTCTAACTTAGTCTTCTTTGTGTCGTCTGAAGTTATACATACTTCATCGCCAAGTTTGAGTTCATAAGAACAGCCTTGTGCCTGCACATCACTGTACGGCAGAATAATTTCTTCTTCTTTTGCACGTCGTACAAGAGTTTGGAAGTTCCAAAATGCCATGGGGCTGCCTTAGTAATTGTTTGCTCGTTTAGTTATTTGTGACTGAATTATTACTGATAGCATTCTGGACGACATTTACCAAGTCACGAAGGCCTTTTTTATTACTGTGGCCTAACTCAGCACAGCCAATAAAACAGTTCAACTGAACGAGTTCAAGCTTTAGTTCATGAGCCATGAAATGTCCCAAATGGGCCAATCCGATGTAATTGCCATACGCACGGTCGAACACGAATTGCGTCGGATAATATGCGTTAACGGTGAGTCCTCCATTATCGTCGTAAGCAAAACTCACTTGCTGCAAACATGGGAATCCACTCATTGAGGCGCCATTATGATCTTTCGGCGGATCGAAGCATGATGCTTGCATCGAAGATTTGCGAGAACGTTTGTTTTTCTTTTTGTCCCGATTCCAGCTCTCAATGATCTGACCAAGTTGGTTTTTAGTTTCCAGTTTATATGTTTTGCCAGATTTTTTAGTGCCTTGATATCTTATCATTCGTTCAAAGTATGTTCCTCGAGAATTCCTTTTATCGCGTCCCTTCAATCTCGGAAAATAATAGTCGAGATACCAATCAAAAAACTCTTGACATGACATATTTTCTTTTCGGCGTCTCCATAGCTTGAAAGGGAATACAATCATTGCTGAAACGTCAAACGGATCTTTTTGAGACCGCTGTAGTTCGTCGCTCAGTGCGATGCGAATCGATTCATCCTCAACCGGCAATGAATTTTCGAATCCCGAAATTGAAACTAGAGTTGGAGCAGTGTCATGTCCTGGCTTCATAGTCTTCAAAAACAACTTGCCCCATGCCAGAGACAAGTTCGTCTCGTTTATCAGTACTGGTATATTCATAAAAGTCCGGATCCTCTAAATGACGATTTTCACTTAACCCTCTATACTCTTGTCGGGAAACGCGAACGTACGAAGTCCAGTTTCCATTCATGGTCTCTACCCGCGTGAAACCTGGAGCACGGGCAATAATAATAGTGCCTGAATCATTTGCGATACCAACCTCTTCAATTGTTTTTGAATCGAACTTCACTCCCAATGGAAGAATTGCAGAATCGCCAACACGTAAGTCAATTGCGATACTTTGCCAGCATTCATTGGCAATCACTACGTGCTTGGATTGTGTTTGTCCGAGAACAGACTGTCTGATTTTCTTGGGAGACGATTTCAGCAACTGATCCTGTTTTACGGAAGTGATCGCTCCGAGCGACCAACGCATATGTTGAATCAAGGCCGTATAACCCACTCCGAGATAAGTGGCGACAGTATAAATCTCAATCTCATTGCAGAACGCTGGATTCCACCCACGGTCTTTAAACGCTTTTTGCACTGCCCATGATGGCATCAAAAAATAGGCTGCAAACAGATTGGCAAGTTGTTCTTCAGGATCACTGTTAGAAACGTTTTCGAAGTCACCAATTTCGTCCACCTTGCTGCCATGCCCAAAATACCAATGTCCAAGTTCGTGGGCGCAGGTAAGCGACTGATACCCAATTGGCCTCAGTGCGGGAACGAGAATAGTTACAGATGATTTATCGTACATTCCACTAAAGCTACTTCCGCCAGCGTACCAAACTTCAACTCCAAGTCGATTTGCACAATCGATAGCACATAATGGCGAGGTTTTCGGTATTTTTAACCGTTTTCGCAACGTGAGTGCGCCTCGCAAAGCCTGTCTCGCAATATTTTGCTTACTGTTCATCTTGATTTGGCCCTCTCGTACGAAGCGATTTCAGCAGGTTCATGATGTTTTTGAAATCATCATCTTTCAGCTTGGCAAGCTCACGAGCCGCTAACTCTACAGCAGGGTTAGCAGTCTCCGGCTTTTCTTTCGCAAGCCAGGCAACACTAACCTTGTAGAGCTTTGCGAAGTTCTGCAACTCTTCCCCTGAAACTCGACGACGACCAGCCTCTACCTCGCTAATTGTCGGCCGTGCTAAATTAAAATGTTTTGCCACTTGCCCTTGCGATAATCCTGCCTGTTCTCGCGCCGCTCGAAGTCGTTGTGCGATCATTACTCGCTGTTTATTCTCATTCATTAGTCACCTCAACGGTCTGTTCACCACATTGTTTGACCAGAGCTATTATTTTACTCACGTTTCGCTCCTCATCTCCATCATCGCAAATAAATGGATTCACCTTCTCGTCAATATGAAAACCGAGTTTTTCGCTAATAATGCACGCGAAGTCCAGCCCATCGTCACTTGTCAGCCCAAGTTCCGAAATGGGGTTTGTGTTGTCTGAAATGATTGGAGCACCTTCTTCAATTAGGTCGCGTAAAGTATCGATAACTATCATTCTGAGCTTTTGGCTTTCCATCATACGTCTCCCGAAGTGAACATGACCAATGGTAATAATATCTTACCACCAATTGCCAATAACGTCAAGAGGTAATCGCATTAACTGCTACAACTTGTTGGGGAATATGATGACCACGCAATTCTCATGTCCACTATTCTTGGGGAACTCCACCCCCACTGAACAGTTCAATCCCAGGTGGGGCCACTTTCGACGCGCAAGTGGTCCCCTTTTACACGCACATCTCCACACGTGCCTCAAATAGCACATAAAGATATGACGAAAGTTTTTTATTTCACCCACACAGATCGAATTGGACACTTTATGAAATAGGATTAAGGCAAATCGCCTCCACTGCTTTTCTGATTGGCTCTGGAAGGGTGTTCCAAGCATCGATAATCTTACTGAGGGTCGGATCAAGTTTTGCCATGCAATGACAATTGATGAACTCAACACACTCCCCAGATACTCCCAGTGAATTGTCATTTTCCGTAAGTGACTTATTCCCCACAGGGTTACGAGATTGGGTACCCGCATTCGAGCCCCCTATCCTCCACTTCTTTAAGTGCTTATCGGACGTAGACTTACGTCACTCACTTGGGGATCTCATGACATTTTCTGAATTGTTGTCATGAGGCGATTGGGGTTGTGCAGCTTATTCAGACGGCTCGTTTGCTTTCCGTAAATTTTTTGTAAGCCCAGAACATAACCAGACCTTACATGGTGTATATTGCACTTTGTTGAGTTGACTGGTTTGTTGAGATTTCCCCTGCCTGGAGTTGATGCAGAACCCTTGCAGAGCTCAATTCATCTAAGGCATGGTTTGCTTTCCATTGCCTGATGCCTCGAAACTGAACTTATTTTTTGCCGTCACTCGATGGAATCCTCAAACAGGTTTTTATTTTCCGTGGTAATACTGTAGTATTATAACTGGGCAAAGTGGGTTTAGATTGTACCCTTAATCTGTTTCCTCCACTGATTATCATGAATTTGGTAAGTGTCTGAGGATAGATCACTCGAGTAGTTCCTGTTCATGCTGTCGGTGGTTGAGGTGTGGGATGAGGGAGTCGATTGTGTCCTGCAATCTCTTTAGCGGAAACGAATGAGGGAGGTGAAGGTGGATTTTTCTTCGACGTAAGAAAAGGGGTTCAAGAATGGGACAGGTTTCTTTGGGTATCAACATGGAATTTGTCAGGCATGATGACAAAACATTTGAATGGGGAATCGAAAAAGCTGCACAGATTGGTTATGAATACGTCGAACCGATGCTGCATTGGGGACGGGAACTGCTTAGTGAGGCTGGGTATTTTCACAGCGTTTCTATGCTGGATGACCCGTATCGTATTTCTCGTGCCTGTGAGAAATACGGGATCAAACTTTCCGCTCTTTCTGCTCACAGTCCACTTTGTAAGCCTGAAATCAGCACCGAATATCTCAAACAGGCTGTTCGATTTGCTGCAGAATGTGGAGCACCAGTCGTCAATACCGATGAAGGCCCCAAACCTGACTGGACAACAGAGCAGGAAGACCATGTCCTGATGCGATATACAATAGCCGAGGCTGCCAAGGTCGCTGAAGCACGCGGGATTTTCCTCGGCCTGGAACCGCATCAGCAATATAGCAAAACGCCTGAAGGACTGGAGCGAATTTACGCCCTGGTTGATTCACCAGCAATCGGAATTAATTTTGATACCGGAAACGGTTATCTGAGTGGTCAGGATCCGATCGAATGGCTCGAGCAAGTGAAGGACCGCATGGTTCATTTGCATGCAAAAGATATTTCCTTAGAGCAATCTGAGGCAGAACGTGGGAAGGTGACGGGGACTCCCGTTGGATGTGCATGTGGTGAAGGAGTTATTGACTGGGCAAAAGTGATTGAAGTTTGCCGGACCTGCCCTCGTGATATTGTCCTGAGCGTGGAATGTGGCACGATTGACCAGGCTGAGCGAAGTTTTCATTACCTCCAGCAACTGTTGAGGAATTAAACGATGAGACTCCAGAAATTGACCAGACAACCTGAATTCATCCGGCATACCGCCTGTTTTCTTTTGGCAATAACTGTTCTTTGCGTTTCTGTTGATGTTTTGAGTGCTCATGATTTGAAATCTGTAGCGACACCGAACTCGATCAAGATTATGCAGGGTAATCGCCCTGTTCTTGAATACGACAGGACGCCCGGAAAATACAAACCTTATGTCAAAAAACTTTTTACTCCCGGTCAATTACAAATCCTCAGAGATTCTCCGGCTGATCATATTCATCATCACGGCTTGATGTTTGCAATCAGCGTGGACGAAGTTGATTTCTGGATGGAATTCCCTGAAAAAAAGCCCGGTCGAGAGGTGACAGATCCCAACAGTTTGCAAATCTCAAATCAAAGCCATCATATTTCATTTCAACAGAAAATTGACTGGCAATCATCCGAAGGGCAATCTCTCGTGAAAGAAAAACGAACGATTACCGTTTATCAGGATGACGATTTCCAATGTTCCCTTCTGACATGGAACAGCAAACTGACTCCTGCTCAAGCAAAGAAATCCGTCAAACTTTCGGGAGGCCATTATTTCGGTCTTGGTATCCGTTTTGTGAAATCGATGGATCAGGTTGGAACATTCATCAATCCGACAGGAAAACCGGGCGAGACCTACCGGGGAAGCGAAAAGCTGGTACGTGCAAATTGGTGTGCCTACTCAGCACCTGTGGATGGGAAAATGGTAACGGTCGCCATGTTTGATCATCCCGACAATCCACGCCATCCTGCGACATGGTTCACAATGCCCAGCTCATTTGCCTATCTCAGTGCAACATTGAATTTGGAAAAGGAGCCGATGGTTCTATCGGAATCTCAAGAACTGGATCTTATCTACGCAGTTGCTGCCTGGGATGGAAAGATTGCAGCTCAAGAAATCCAGAAAACTTACGAAAACTGGTTGAGCCGAACAAGCAAATAAGCATCGATCAAACAATGACTGTCACATTTTCTGAACTTAAGAAAACTGGGTGAGCGGCAAGGCGCTAGCCGCCGGTATTACGTGTTACCTGAGGTGGATCATTTGTCGTTGACCGTTGACCGGCGGCTAACGCCTTGCCGCTTACAAAAGATGAAACCTGTCAATAAGGAGAAAGATAATGCAAGATCAACATTCCCCAAAAAAGACTTCCGGCAAAACAAGTGAAAGTAATCGTCGTCGGTTTCTGCAAACTGCAGGAACCGCTGCCAGCCTTGCTATGGTCAATCCCACATTGACTGTGATGGGGGCAGAGGCAAAGGGAGCGAATGACCGGATTGGAATCGGGTTCATAGGAACCGGAGGTCGTTGCAATGCGCACATGAATTATGTTTTGGACTTGAAAAAGAGAGGAGTCCTCATCGAACCGGTTGCTGTTTGTGATGTTTACGCACCTCGATTAAATGCAGCGGTCAAAAAAACTGGTGGAAAGCCCTATCGTAATTACGAAGATCTTCTTGCCGATCCTAATGTGGATGCTGTTTGCATTGCATCACCGGATCGTCATCATGCACCGCAGGCGATTGCAGCGGTCAAAGCTGGCAAAGATGTTTATTGCGAAAAGCCTCTGGTGCACTGGTCACAATTCCCGATGGCGAAGGAGTTGGCGGATGCGGCTGAAAAGCATCAAAGAGTTGTCCAGGTCGGCACGCAGTATATGGCGGATGATGCTTATGGAAAAATCCGCAAGCTGATTGAAGAGGGAATCATCGGAAAAATTGTTCATGTGCAGGCCGGTTATTTTCGACGTGGCGACTGGGGAGAAAGAATGCGAATTCCTGACCCAAACGCCAAACCGGGAGCGGATTTGGATTGGGAGCAGTTTCTTGGAGATGCCCCCAAAGTTCCCTTTGATATCTCGCGATTTTTTCAGTGGAGGCTCTACTGGGATTATGCTGGCGGGCCAGCAACGGATTTACTTGTTCACACATTTACTCCAGCATTCCGACTTTGCAACCTCGATTTCCCGGAACGAGTGATGGGAGGAGGAGGGAATTTTCAATATGATCGTGAAGTCCCTGATCAATGTAATATTATTGCAGATTACAAAGGGGGCCCCAGTGTTGTTCTGACAAACTCTTTGTCCAACTTTACCGGAATTGACACCATGCTCAGGGGAACCGATGGGATTATCATCTGGAAGCATATCGAAGATAAAGGAAGTCGGGGGGTCAGGATTGTTCCGAGTGCAAAAGGAGAGAAAGAAATCCACATTCCCTGGAGTGGTATGGGAAACACTTTACGACTTTGGGAAAACTTTGTTGAATGTATTCATTCCAGAGAGAAACCATTCAGCCCGATTGAACTGGCAGTCCGTGTGCAGGCACCATTGAGCATGGGAATTATCGCTCACCGCGAAAACAAAGTCGTTCAATACGATCACAAAAAGCAGGATATTATTGTTTGAGAGAAGTGAAAGAGCACGGATAAACACCGATAAAACCTGCACGGTTGATTACTTTTCGTTCTACGAGCAAATCGATTTTATACTTCGAAATACTTGTGCATTGTGGTGTCAGGCTGGAAATCCTGACCTACGATTTCAGAGGGAATATCGTGCCACTTTTGCGCAGTATTTTGTTGATAAGGTACTCAAAACAGGAGGCTCACAATGCACGCTAAAGCGTGAACTCCAACTGAATTCAATCCACTGAATCGTTACAACTGATAAATAGAACAGCTCTCTCGTATCCTCCCATTATTCTTAGTGCGTAACTATTCAGCGGGAGGGTGGCTGGGAACAGATTGTTATTTGAAAAGTATGAATACCCAGCTGAGTTTCACACAATCTGCCCCCAGAATTGGACATCTCATTACATCTGGGGGCAAATTGTCGCCAGCCATACGTCAATTGTTTGCGCTATTTCCGACAATTTGTCCCCAGCCACCCATCACTGAATAGTTACCTTAGTGCATTGAATAATCCCCGTGATCGGTAAACGGTTTCCGTCATAATCGGTTTCAGTGAATCTCAGATTTCATTTGTTTCTTTTCCGAGCCGGAGAAGTCGGAATAATGTTGGATCTGATGCCCCCGGCTGGCTACAATAGACCTGAGTATCCATATTCATGGGCATGGCATATCATTACGAATGTTATTAATTCTTTTAAGTTCTAAATTGCTGGAATCATCCAATGACCAAACTCCCTGACTCGGAGTTACACAATGTGGGGAATGGTAGTCAGGTAAAGCATGAGCGTAAGGCCGGGCATCAGTTAGCAGCCGAGGGCTGGGCGTCCCGGTTGGCTGCGTTTGTTGTTGCGCTGCTTGTTATTCAGGCGGCGACCGGGTTGTGGATTTACCTGACGACATTCTCTCTGTTGGGGGAACTGCAGCTGATTCTCCATGTTGCCGTTGGTGTTGTGTTGCTTGTGCCCTACGTGATCTATCAGGTTCGGCACTTCCTGGTCTGGTATCGGCAGAAATGGACCGTTGAAATGATGGTCGGCTACCTGTTAACGCTTATGGTAGTCTCGTGCATGGTAAGTGGAATCGTGGTTACGTGGAACGCCTGGTTCGGCCCCAAGCTTTCGTATCTTTGGGATATGGTGCATGTGATTAGTGGGATTGCAACAGCAATCCTGATACTTGCCCATATTGGCATGGCTCTGATTCGTCGGCGGGTTGCCGCTCGCAAAATGCCGGAATTCGCTCTGGCTGTCCGTCGATTCGGTTACCGCAGTGCCGCCATCGTTGGCAGTTCAGCCGTGCTTGTCGGTTTCGGTGTCTGGTTACTGGTATCGCCTCCTGTTGAGTTTGATATTCCGGAGAACTATTCGCTTTCCAGCTATGTTGATCAATTCGATGAATATAAAGGAAATCCATTTGCTCCAACCTACGCACAAACATCGAGTGGAAAGCTGGTCTCTCCATCGGTGCTTGGTAATTCCGCTTCGTGTGGAACTTCCGGATGTCATCAGGAAATTTATGAGGAATGGTTACCGAGTGCTCATCGGTTTTCAGCAATGAATCCCCCCTTCCAGCAGGTGCAAAGAAATTTTGCCAATGATCGCGAGCCGGCAGAAACGCGATATTGTGCAGGATGCCATGATCCGATTTCTCTGTTTGCCGGGGCTAAAGATATTCACATGATGGATACGGAAGCGCCGGGGATGCAGGAAGGCTGCTCGTGTGTTGCCTGTCATTCAATTTCTAAAGTTGATCAGCGTGGTAATGCAGATTATGTTTTAACTCCTCCTGAAAAATATTTGTGGGAAGATACTGAAGGGTGGCGTAAGAAAGTTTCTGACTTCATGATTCGTGCTTACCCACGCCAACATCTGGCCGATTACGACCGAACCGTTCTGAGGACTCCTGAATTCTGTGGAGCATGTCATAAGCAGTTCATCCCGGAGGCGCTGAATCGAACAGGATTAAGTGCGGGGCAGAATCAATATGATGAATGGCGGCAAAGCCATTGGCACACCGAAGATCCTCAAAGTGATTTGACCTGCATCGACTGTCATATGCGACTCGTTCGCAATTCGACCGATCCAGGCCGAGGCGAATCCGGTGCTTCTCGACGTTCAGCCGATGACAAAGCACATCGGCACCACGGAACAATTGCCACAAATACATTGATGCCGATGGTGATGAACTTGAAGAACTGGGAAAAACACTGCCGGATGACTGAAGAATGGATGCGGGGCGAAACAGTTATCGAAGAAATTGCCCACCTGTGGCCCTCCGGTCCTATCGCTTCGGTCTACCTGATCGGCCCCAAAAAAGTAGTGCCGGGTGAACCGGTTACAATTCAAGCTGTTGTTACAAATCGCAAAGCGGGACACAACTTCACAACAGGTCCGCTCGATTTCACGCGTTCATGGATTCATCTGACTGTTCTGGATGAAACCGGGAAAACACTTGCTGAGTGGGGAGCGATCGATCCGCAATCTCGGGCGATTACCGATACCGCTGGTATCCCACACAAAATCGCGAATTCCCGAAAGGAAGGAACGCTTGTTTTGGAAGCCGAGCCGCTTGACCAGGATGGAAATGCCATTTTGCGGCACGAACTTTGGAACAAAGCCGGTGGACGGGGTAATCGCGTGATCTTCCCAGGCTACTCGGACAAACAAACTTATGAGTTCAACATTCCAGAAGCAGCGAGGGGAAAACTTACCATCAAGGCTGAATTAAATTTCCGACGTTATCGCCAGGAATTTCTTGATCTTGTGGTGCCGAAGATGGAAAAAGAGAGTGGCGTATATCAACCAACCGTAACTCAGTCTACTGACTCTCTCGAAATTTCTATTACCGAAATCCAGAGTAGCAAGGCCGATACGAAACAGGCAATCGAGCAGTAGCAGTGGAACAGGGGAGCGGTGTGGCAATAACGTCTAAGCGGATCAGAAAAATATGGTTCTCTGTTGGAGCAACTCTCATCGGAACAGTCCTTCTCGCCGGATTTATTATTCGACTGGAGTCGTACCTGTCTCTTATACACAT
>WFOZ01000698.1 GCA_015487825.1 Planctomycetaceae bacterium | reverse complement strand
GTATTGCACGCGGTTGTATCGGACCGAGAATTTTTTATTGCGATCTCGAATTTCTTCGACAGTGACCGACATGAACAATTCAACTCGTTCATGGCTTTCAACCGGTCCTTGCAAGGTTGACTGCGTCAGCGTTTTTTCGACCACTTTTTGTAACGGGAATTTGGCTCCCTGTGTCAACTGAACGCCCAGCCGCGCGGTCGATTCTGTCGGATCAGCAGGTGCATCCGCAGACTGCACTTCTTCTTCGTCCCCTCCGGCAAACCAGGCTTCATCGAGAACATCGCCGCCTTGTTCTGTGCTTTTGTTGCAACCGACCAACACCAGCGTGCAACTGGCGCAAAACAGCAGGCAAAAAGTAGCTAAAAGTTGATTTTTCATCGAGCCTTCCCTGGCTAACCCTCTATATTACAGAGGCAAAAAAACATCGCAGGCGAGCCGGAGGTGCTGTCCCCCAGATAATGACGCTGATTTTATCACAAATCACCAAATCGAGGAAAGACCGATTCATTTACTCTTTTACCGCACCTCATAACGATTATTTGCCATTTTTGAAGTTAATTGAGTCCCAGTTTCCAGTAAGGCCACTAAAAGCATAAAGGTGATTATTGATAGTGAAAAAAGCTGCGTCTGCCACATAAGCTGCATTTTCCATAAAGTCCGATGAGCTGGTTTGTTTCTCTGCAAAGGGAGCAAGCTTAATATCTATCGTTTTCCACACGCCTTTTGAGGCAGCAAATCCATGTAACTGGTTCTTGTTGTGGGCAATAATAAAAGAGGCTGATATTTCGATATTCACTTTCTCTTTTGAGTCTAATTCTAACTGCCCCCATTCGCCTGTTTGTGCACTAAAAGCATACAGTTTATCTCCCACCTGGCAACAAGCCATCTTTCTTAATACAGAAGGTACGATGACTTCGCCTTTGGCTGGGCTGACTTTCTGAGTAATCCATTTTCCCGTTTCAGTGCAATACGCGGAAATCGATTCATTATCATCAGAGATAAGAATAGCCACTCCCTGGGAAATAGCCAAATTTTGTGCCCATGTTGTATTCCAGGATGTCATGACGACAACACTGAAGACGATCCCACCCAAAACAGACATTCTTCGCATAGATTTCATCGCTTCCAATCTCCCAGGCCCGGGGAATCTGTAGATGTGCCAAAGCTCGAATCGCCTTGTTTTTACAGCATCGCCGCTGACGATTCATTTGTCAACTGCATTTCAATAGAATGTGGCCTGCTTTTCTGTTTATAATCGTACCTGCGGCGGGTAGCGACGTGAGGATGAAAAACTGTGGAGATGAAAAATTGGGTGCCACTGTCTGGCTTGTCCAGCAGTGCGGTCGCGGCGACAGACTTTTCGTGGTAAAACAGAAGAGGACGTTAAAATTAACTCTGCTTAACAATGGAGGGCAGCCTACGGCTGGGCTGGTAAATAACCCGGAAAATGGGAGAGTTAGAGTATTATCGTGTTGAGAAACTGTTGCGAGAAAAAACGGTTTCGTGTGCCACGGCTCTGTGAGCCGTGTTGCGTCAGAGTGAGAATATCTTGTTGAAATCAAGCTTGGTTTTCATATTGCACGGCTCACAGAGCCGTGGCACATACCGTGAAATCAAGAACCAAGGCGCAACAGTGCAACTGGCAAGAACTTAAGAAATGTACCAGGGCAGTCTACGGCTGCATATTTAATATGAGTCTTGATCACTTTGCGGAACTGAAATCGGGAAAGTTATTATGAATCGAATCTTGTTTTTGTCGCTCGTTGTTTTCTTCAGCTCTCTGGTTTCCTCGGCTGTTTCTGCCGCTGAGGATCGCGGGGCGGCACAGCCGAATGTTGTCATTATATTTACTGACGATTTAGGTTACGCCGATGTCGGCTGTTTCGGGGCGGAAGGATATAAGACGCCTCATATCGATAAAATGGCGAAGGAAGGTCGCCGGTTTACTTCGTTTTATGTTTCGCAGGCGGTTTGTAGTGCCTCGCGGGCTTCGTTGTTGACCGGATGCTACAACACACGCATCGGAATTTTGGGGGCGTTGTCTCATCGTTCCAAGCATGGCATCAACAAGAATGAAATGACGATTGCAGAATTAGTCAAGCAGAAGGGATACGCAACCGCGATCTACGGGAAATGGCATCTGGGGCATTATCAGAAATTCCTTCCGCTGCAACATGGCTTCGATGATTATTTTGGGTTGCCTTATTCCAACGATATGTGGCCTTATCATCCGGCTTACATCAATGCGTCCCCGGAAATAAAAAAGAAACGAGGTTTCCCGGACCTGCCGCTTATTTCAGGAAACAAAGCAGCGATTCCCGCAGTCACGCCGGAAGATCAAACACATTTAACAACGTGGTACACCGAACACGCGGTTGAATTTATCAATCGCAATAAAGAAAAACCGTTCCTGCTTTATCTGGCTCATTCAATGCCTCATGTTCCGTTGTATGTTTCGGGTAAATTCAAAGGGGATGCCAAACGCGGGTTGTTCGGAGATGTCATTGAAGAAGTTGATTGGTCTGTCGGACAGGTTCTGGAAGCGCTCAAAAAGAATGGGCTGGATAAGAACACGCTCGTCATTTTCACATCCGATAACGGCCCCTGGCTTTCGTATGGAAATCATGCTGGTTCGGCTGGCCCATTTCGTGAAGGGAAAGGAACAACTTGGGAAGGGGGAGTTCGCGAGCCTTGTGTGATGCGCTGGCCCGGCAAGATCCCAGCAGGCACAACTTGTGACGAACTGGCAGCAACGATTGATATTTTCCCGACCATCGCAGCCATCACAGGGGCAGCTTTGCCGAAGCACACAATCGATGGCAAAGATATCCGCCCGTTGATCTTCGGCGAGAAAAACGCGAAAACGCCTCACGATGTCTACTACTATTACTACGGCAGACAATTACAGGCGATTCGCAGCGGCGACTGGAAAATGCACTTCCCGCACCCATATCGCAGCTTAACCGGCGAACCGGGAAAAGATGGCAAACCAGCCGGCTACACGCAGCAGAAAGTGAAATCGCTTGAATTGTACAATCTAAAAACCGATTGCGGCGAAACCACAAACGTCATCGCAGATCATCCCGAGATTGTCGCCAAGCTGAAAAAACTCGCCGAGCAGGCACGCAACGAACTGGGAGATTCTTCAACAAAACAAAAAGGAAAAGGAACCCGCGAACCAGGGCATATTTAGTTGAGAAGGTAACCATTCAGCCGTAGGCGATAGCTCCGGTTCAGATCGCTGGCTGGTCGTTTCTTCAACCAATGCAAACTACAAAGACTGGTACGATTTACCCGAAGAACAATACGAGGCAGATAAAAAAGAGCTTTGCGAAAAGACACTCGATTGCCTCAAAAAGTACGTTCCGAATGTGCGAGAGAAGATCGATTGGATCGAAGCTTCCACGCCACGCACCTTCAAACATTACACCCGGCATATCCAGGGGGCATCTTCGGCACCAAGTTTGAAGGCCTGAAAGTGAGTCAGGATCTGCCTCAACAAATTGGTGGCCTCCATCATGCCGGCTCGGTCGGCATCATCATGTCCGGCTGGCTCGGCGCGGTCAATTACGGCGTCATCACCGCCAACGAAATCGACAAATACCTCACTGCCAGTGAGTAACCGCAGGAAGTAGAGTGTGCTGGGCAGACCATCATGGTATTTTCGTGTTGCAACATTCTCACGAAATTAAATTCGTCATGATGCAGGATCGGGAAATCAAACGATTGGCGTGCACAGCATACTCTACCCAGCTGAAGGTTGATAAGTTTCAGCAGGATACGCCACCTTTCATCAAATTTCCAGAACACAACATTTGACAATAACTCTCGTGTTGCAGCTAACGCTTTACATCACCGGCAAAATAAAGCGTAGTGAGGAACGAACGTAGCTTTATTTTGTCCGTGTGTATGCGATTGTTATGTGTTTTATCACGCAGCTCGCACATTTTTTACTTTAAAAACACTCGAGGCAATAGCTAATGCAAGCTGCGCCGCTAAAACTGGCGGTACTGCATTTCCAACCTGTGTAAACTGACGCGCAGTTGTGCTGGACCCCAAAAACTGGACAGGTT
>WFOZ01000697.1 GCA_015487825.1 Planctomycetaceae bacterium | reverse complement strand
GTTTGGTGATGGCTATCAGAATGAACCAGCCGTGCTGGGCACTTGTCGGTTGCCTCCTCTCGTTTCGTGGATTCTTTGATTTCCATCAGAGGCAAGCTTTTTTCCTTTCAGAGTTGATAAGCTTCTCATAACATATGATTCAGCTATTAGCTGGACAGCGCCGGGTTCTATTTGAGGATTGATGTAACTCGTGATATACCTTGATGTTATTTCCTCGTTCCCAAGGTCCACCTTGGGAACGCAAGGGACTGAAGCTCCTGCTTCACGCCGGAACTAAAAATCATCTCAAACGAACGAAAATACGTGGGAAGGAGGACCTTCCCAGCCGTGTGTTCCCAAGCAGGAGCTTGGGAACGAGTTGAACCTGGCGCTGTCCAGTCAGGAAGCAGGCCAATCGGGTTTTGAAAGCAAAGCGAAATGAATACAACTGGTCTTGTGGATAAAGAAACTCGCCAGGTTTTCGGGAAATGGTGGATCATATCGGGATTTGTGTTGGCTTTCGCTCTGATTCTGGCTGCCATCGCATTACCGCATGTGCCAAATTACCAGACAATCAAACAGATTAGAGCAATGGGAGGATATGTCGAAACAGAGCCTGGAGCACTGTTAAGTTTTCTGCCTGAGAGACACCAGAAATCATTTAACGATAAATTGTTCGGCTCGGCTGTTGGAGAAATAACCGTTGTTCTGCTGACCGGACCAACAGTTGATGAGGAGAAAGTGGTTGTCCTGAAAAAGTTGGTCAATCCGGAAGGTCTGGCACTCGATTCTGATAAATTGACAGATGGCTGCCTGATTCACTTAAAAGAGATGTCAAATCTGAATCGACTGAGAATAGACAGTTTATTGATTACAGATGACGGTTTAGTTCATCTTAAACCGCTGCGAAACTTAACAGAGCTGTATGTTCAAAACACAAATATTTCAGATGCAGGATTGGTCCATTTGAATGAATTTGTCAAGCTGAAAGTTCTGTCACTCAATAATACAAAGATAACAAACGATGGCCTGGCCCATCTGGATAAAATGATGAATCTTAAATATTTGTATCTCAGCGACACAAACATAAGCGATGCCGGGCTGGTTCACCTGAAAGGGAAAACAAATCTTATCTATCTGGAACTCAATTCAACACGAGTGACCGCTGAAGGAATTAGAGAACTGGAAGCTGCACTGCCAAAGTGTGCGATCCACTGGTCCTCAGCAGTGCCAGGCGAGATAAAGTAGAAAATTCCCCTCTCTCAAGAGAGCGATGTTGTATGAATGCTCCAGCAGTTTGAGTTACTTTCCGGAAAGTTCTATATTGAAGTCAACTCCAACAGCTTCATTCCAATCACTGAATTGTTACATTGCATATTGCTTATTTCAGAACCCGGCCTCTCAGTCAAACAGGAAAATAATGAAACTTTTAATCAATAGATATTTCATTCGTTTATCACTTTTCTGTCTGTTAATGAACACTGTTTTGGGAACAGAAATTCATGCCACTGAAAAACAACCGAATATTTTGTGGGTGGTTGGGGAAAACTTTGCGAACGATCTGACCTGCTATGGCGGCAAGAATGTTGCGACGCCGAATCTGGATGAACTGGCTGCCAAAGGTGTTCGATATACGAATCTTTTTTCGACTTCCCCGGTTTGTGCTCCGAGCCGTTCGGCTTTTATGCTCGGGATGTATCAGACGACAACCGATACGCATAACATGCGTTCGCACCGTAGTGACGATTTTCGATTACCGCCCGGCGTGCGACCGTTAACGCATCGCTTACAGGATGCCGGTTATTTTACAGCGAATATCACACATATTGGAGAACGCGAAGTCGGGACCGGAAAACTCGATTTGAACTTTGTGAATGAGGGACCGATTTATCAATCCAAAAAATGGAGTGAGTTGAAAAATCACGAGCCGTTTTTTGCACAGATCAATATGCCTGAAGCGGAGTACGATATTTATGACCGCAAGTCGGCAGAAAAGCCACGTGTTAAGTGGGTTGGCGAAGAGTGGCATCCGAAAGTGGCAACGCCGGAAAATGTTACGCCGCCTCCTTACTATCCCGATCATCCGATCACTCGGCAGGAATGGGCTCGGTATCTGAATTCATTAACCGGAACCGATGTTCGTTTCGGCTGGATCATGGAACAACTTAAAAAAGATGGTCTGGATGAAAGCACGATTGTCATCTTCTTTTCTGATAACGGCAGGCTCGATGCGCGAGGTATACAC
>WFOZ01000696.1 GCA_015487825.1 Planctomycetaceae bacterium | reverse complement strand
GTTCAAGAATTAAGCTCGCAACCTCCGGGGTTATGAAGTCAAATACAACGAAGTTGTTACCAATTCGATTCAGCAACTCAGGTCGTTTCAACTCACGATAAAAATAATCCCTAACACCCTCCATGATCCGCCGCTCCGACTCTTCTGGATCGTCTCCCGGCTTTACTAAAAACTCAACCTCTCCAGTCGGAGTCTCACGTAAAATACCCAGATTGGAAGTAAAGATTATCAGCGATTCGGAAAAATAGACGGTCTCGCCCCTGCCATCTGTCAGCCGACCGTCTTCCAGGATCTGCAAGAACTTGTCGAGAATACGGTCATGCGCCTTTTCAATCTCGTCAAACAGCAGCACCCTAAAGGGGTCCTCACGCATTGCATTAGTCAGTTCTCCGCCCTGATCAAACCCAACATAGCCGGGCGGCGCACCAATCAAACGATCACCGCTGTGTTCCGCTGAAAACTCACTCATATCGAACCGTAGGTAAGCTGATTCACCACCAAATACAAGTTCAGTAATAGCCTTGGCCATCTCAGTCTTACCAACCCCGGTCGGACCGATAAAGAAGAGTATGCCACGGGGTCTTGATGCGCTTTTTCCCGAATGAGCGCCGGTCAATCCCGTGGAGGTTCGCATAAGAACATCCAGAACCTTTCTTTTCGCTTTTTCTTGGCCTTTTACTCGCCTCTCTATTATTGTTTTTTGTTCGTCATCTTTTCTTATTGCTTTTTCTTGGCCCATTACTCGCCACTCAATCATGATCTTTTCTTGTAATTCATCACCACGCCAAGGGCTAGTCATACTGGTATCACCTACCCGATAGCTTTGCACGGCATCCTCGATATCGGAGGCTTTTATCTCTTTGCCTGCCAGCCTGACGATATCACCCAGCGCATTTATGCTCATGTTATGAGTCAGAGAACTCAACAACTTTGCGAAGGCTTCTTCATCAATATCCCTTTGCTCATCGTCAATATACCTAAACAATTGCCTGCTGTAGCGCTTGCGTGCATCAAGATCCGGCAAGGTGACAGGAATAGAGTGTATCCGCTCACAGTCCACCGTAAACCAATAAGGCAAATCGGCAGGCCGATTAGCCAACCAGAAAATGGGATTGAACAGCGGCTTCTGCCCGCTCTCTTCCGGGCGTGGCAACTGCCACGCCTTCTGAGATGCTTTCTCAGCTGCCACAAAAAATTCACGCACTTCATCCGGGAGTCGGCCCTCTTCACGAAGCCTTGAAGCATAATCGACTACTAGAGCTACGACCGGTTTTGGTGCATCTTTCTGCCTAGGTGGTGCATTGACCTGCTCCAGCATGCTATTCCCCAACGTGACCATCTTCATCTGCACTTGCGGTTCTTCCGTGGTAAATTTTTCCCCGCTAAATTGTGACAAAATTTCTACAACTTCACCGGTAGGTGGATAAGCCTGTAATCCGTCCACAATGTCCCATATCAACATGCCCTGATAGCCCAAGGGTTCCAGGGCACGCCAGATGGCAGCTCGCATACTCAAAGGCGAATCATCCAAGAGCACCTTATCCCGAATATTTCCAGACAGCACAAACTGGGAACGAATTGGCAACAACTGAATAACATCACGCAACCACTTGGGTAATTTATGACCAGACATAATTGGCTACCTCTTGTCTATTTTCTAACACGTTCTCTCTTTTTGAATGCTTCATATTCTTCTGAACGAGCCTTGCGAAGTTGTTCACCCAGTTCATCTTCATGTACTCTCGGTACATCTAAATCTCCGGGCCTATGTTCTGTACGAAAGGCCACTTTGACTCCCCGCCTTCCGACCTCCTTCCTAATCTTGCCTACTCCACTGGCACTGCACCATGCTTTATCGAATTCGACATCTTCTTCCTTCATGACCTCGGCATCCGTTTTTCCGATCACTTGCTCTTCTTCCTCACTCATTATCCGAACCGGTACGGCACGCACTCGGTAATCCTGTGGATCAAATTCAAAACGAAGTGCATGATCCGGCGACTCACTGTTGCAGGCATACAGATATCCATTACGGCAAAAAGCAGTTTCACCCACGCCACTTACATCGTATCCCAAATTCTCTAACGCATCGGCAATCTGTTCGGCAATGCTTTGGATTTTCTCTCTTTGCTGAATTAGTGTTTTTTGCCGTTCCTGTTTTTCCCTCTCCTGTTTGGCAACAGTACGGCGCGCCTGCTCTTCCCTGACAGACGATGTCAGGCGCACCAAGGCGGTCTCAGCTGCGCTATCGTCCTCTTG
>WFOZ01000695.1 GCA_015487825.1 Planctomycetaceae bacterium | reverse complement strand
CAGGCATGCCCCCAGTTTCCTGGTGCAAAACAGACCCTGCACTGGCCCTTCGATGACCCTGCTGATGCAACCGGGACCGATGAAGACAAGATGAATGTCTTTCGCAGGGTACGGGATGAAATAAAAGAGAAAATACTAAATTACCTTTCCCGGAAAAGTGCCCATGGACGCGTTACCTGATAGTGCTACAATTTATTATCAGATACGTGAAGCAAGTTGTTTAGTAGCAAGTCGCCAGCAACCGCTAAAAAGTACCCGGGGGTGAAACTATTTTTTCAAGCAGGATCAACCGCAACCAACGCCGTGCAGGAATGTTCGATAAGTTACTCTTGCTAACGAACTCATCAGAGATGACGGCAAATCACTGACAACTATTTGAAATCCAATAAATTATTGTTCGAGTAATCCTTACCCCAAATTCAAACGATCAGGCATTCGTAATGAATCAACAGACGTTTCAACTTACTCCGCAACGTTGTTTGCAGCAATGCAACATGAGTGAGATTGACAGTCGGGACGTCCACGCCCCACCCTGCTGGATTAACATACAACATCGCGACAGTGTTACTCTACAAGCGGTACTGGAATCAATTAGCGTACACCCGCTGGCTATTGAAGCCTGTCTGGACACAACGCCGGCATCGTTACTGGCGGCTTACGGAAAATCACTCTTTATCGCCTTCCCGCTCAACGCGACCTGGAATGCCAAAGAGCGCACCTATTTATGGATTATATGTCAACCCGGGGTGATCATCACAATCAGCGAAACCAGGATCCCGGCGTTAGAGCAAATTATAGAACGATACAGTAGTGGCGGAATGCGATTTCATGGAGAGAATACATCGGCAGTGCTGTACCAGATTCTCGATCATATTATCGATGAGGATATGGCCTTTACATTAAAAACTCGCGATCAGATCGATCAGATGGAGCAGTTACTGGAAAGTGATCCGGATGACGAACTGCTGGAGAAAGCACATCCTCTGAAGCGCCAGTTGACCAGACTGGCTGCTGCATTCGAAGATCAGTTATACTGTGTCAGTTCGCTGCAAACAATCGAATCTGAATCTTTCAGCGTTACCGATCTGTACGATTATTTTCGCGATGCGTTTCTGCATCTGGAACATGCTTCCCGCGTAATTGGTCGGCAACTGGCTCACCTGAGCGCTATCGAGCAGCAATATCAGATCAATCTACAGAGCAAAACGAATAACCAACTGCGTCTGCTGACAATAATTTCGACGATATTCCTACCATTAACATTAATCACGGGGATCTACGGCATGAATTTTCGCTACATGCCGGAGTTGGCATGGCACTATGCCTATGGCGGAGTTTTACTGCTGATGGTTGCAATTGCTGGTGGTTTTCTCTGGCAGTTCTATCGGCGCGGATGGTTTCAATAAGAAAGTTTTCGGGTAACTATTCAGCGTTGACGTAAGGGCCGCTACCCGCGGACCACGATGGAAGATGGCTCCTCCTGTTTCTGCGGCGGTCCGCAATAACGGCCCCTGCAAACAACGTTAATTTCTGCAATAACCAAACATTGCTGAATAGTTACGTTTTCGGAATATAAAAGAAAAGTAACCATTCGCAAGCGGATCTGCTTTCTTATTCGCGGACAGAAAGCTGGTTCTGAGCAACAGTTATTGCTTTGAGTAACCCTTGGGCTTTGCTGAGTGTCTCGCGGTATTCTGTTTCCGGCACACTGTCCGCAACCAGGCCTGCTCCCGCCTGGACGTAAACTTTATTTCCCTGTTTGACAATCGTTCGCAATGCAATGCAGGTATCCATATCTCCTGTGAAGTCGATATAGCCAACTGCTCCGGCATACGGTCCACGGCGGTGTTTTTCAAGTTCGTCGATAATTTCCATGGCACGAACCTTCGGTGCTCCCGAAACCGTACCCGCAGGCAAAGCAGCCCGTAGTGCATCCAATGCCGTCAGGCCCGGTTTCAGTTTTCCGGTTACGTTGGAAGTAATGTGCATCACGTGAGAGTAACGCTCGACAATCATCATGTCTTTCAGTTCGACGCTGTTATACTGAGCAACACGGCCCACGTCGTTACGGGCAAGATCAACGAGCATGACATGCTCGGCCCGCTCTTTCGGATCGGCTAATAATTCCTCTTCCAACTGCCTGTCCTGTTCTGCGTTCGCACCACGTTTGCGAGTACCTGCCAAAGGCCGAACAGTCACTTCACCATTCTCCACCCGCGTCATTATTTCAGGAGAGGAGCCGATTAGATTTGCTTCGGGTGTTTTAACTAAAAACATAAACGGGCTGGGATTTACCACACGCAAGGCCCGGTAAATCGCCAGATCCGATGCTTCAGTTTCAATCTGCAATCGCTGAGAAAGCACGACCTGAAAAATATCCCCTGCCCGAATATACTCCTTACATTTTTCGACAGCGGCTTCGTAATCCGTTTGAGGAAAGCTGGAGTCCCACTCCAGAGGTTCTTCAACATCGAGGGCGATATCTTCAGGAGGAATCGGATTCGAATTTGCAGCAAGCTGATCACAAAGGGCATCGACTTTGGCAATCGCCTGCTCGTAAGACTGCTTCAGGTTATCGCCATCGGTTCTTGCCATCGCAACAACAGCAACGGTTTTCTGGATATGATCGAAGATTACCATCTGATCGTAAAAACCGAACAGTAAATCAGGAATATGACGATCATCTTCAGGAGCATCAGGCAACTTTTCGACATACCGCACGACATCGTAGCCGGCATAGCCAACGGCTCCCGCACAAAAACGGGGCAGGTCCGGATGGGGAGCCATACGGTATTTTGCGAGCATCTCATCAAGCAGTTCGAGAGGATCATCCCGTTTCAGTTTTTGTGTCCCCTCAGCGCCAGTCACTTCAACATCATTGCCAGATGCCTTGATGACTGCAAATGGATTGGTTCCCAAAAAACTGAACCGGCCAATCCGCTCGCCACCAACAACCGATTCGAATAAAAAAGAATACTCTCCTTTTTCAATTCGGCGATACGCCTCCACCGGAGTAAGTGAGTCGGCAGTCAGTCGGCGATAAACAGGCACCAGCGAGTACTCGGTTGCCTGCTCGCAAAAATCTTCATATTCGGGGTGATGTTTCATCGTACTGTTTAGTTATCTTGCATATTCAACCGAGCGGGTTTCCCGCATGACTGCTACTTTTACTTCCCCCGGATAGGTCAGGTTCTGTTCAACCGCTTTGGCGATGTCTCTGGAAAGCGAAGCAGCCTGTCGATCATTGACTTCTCGTGGATCAACAATCACTCGCACTTCCCGTCCTGCCTGAACCGCGTAACATTGTTCAACGCCCGGAAAACCGCAGACCAGTGCTTCCAGTTCTTCCAGTCGCTTCACATATTTTTCAAGCGTCTCCCGGCGAGCCCCCGGGCGGGCAGCCGAAATTGCATCTGCAGCAGCAACCAGAACAGTGTAAATATATTCCGGACGGATATCGTCGTGATGCCCGGCTGCTGAATGAACGACTTCTTCTCCCTCATGGTATCGTTTCAGCAAATCTGCACCGATTGCAGGATGCCCTCCTTCCATTTCGTGATCAGCCGCTTTGCCGATATCGTGAGTGAAGCCACAACGACGAGCCATGTCACCATCCAGGCCAAGCTGTTCAGCCATCATGCCGGTTAAGTGAGCCACTTCAATCGAATGCCGTAATACGTTTTGACTATAACTGACACGGAAATTCAAACGCCCCATCAGTTGGATCAGCTTTTCGTGCAGACCAAGCACGCCTGCCTCCTGAGACGCTTCCTGACCAAGTCGCATGATCCGTTCATCAATTTCTTTTTGACATTCGGTAACAATTTCTTCGATGCGAGTTGGATGGATTCGACCATCCTGAATCAGTTTTCGCAGGGCCATTTTTCCGACCTCTCGGCGGACACTGTCAAAGGCGGAAATAATAACCACTCCGGGCGTATCATCGACAATGACATCCACACCGGTCAGCTTTTCGAATGCGCGAATATTGCGTCCTTCGCGCCCGATAATTCTTCCCTTCATTTCATCACTGGGAATGTCAATACTGGCAACTGTTGTTTCAGAAGTATGGGCAGATGCGTAACGCTGTACCGCCATGCCGATAATTTCCCGGGCAGTCTGGTCGCACTTCTCTTTGATCTCTGCTTCGTGCTTCATGATCAATTCGCCGGTTTCATTGCGAAGCTCTGTACTGAGTCGATGCAGCAATCGCTCTGCAGCTTCCTCTTTTTTCAAACCGCTGATCTTGTAAAGTTCCTCCTGCTCCTGCTTGATAACTTTACCCAGTTCGGTTTCTTTTCGCTCAGCCGCTTTAAGTCGCTCGGTCAAACGAGACTGCATGGTCTCGACCATCCGCTCCCGTTTATGAACATCTTCCTGAATCCCTTC
This sequence comes from Planctomycetaceae bacterium, assembly GCA_015487825.1. Lineage (GTDB taxonomy): Bacteria > Planctomycetota > Planctomycetia > Planctomycetales > Planctomycetaceae > Rubinisphaera. The sequence goes on along the minus strand of WFOZ01000695.1, from coordinate 438 downwards.
GATCAAAGCTTCACGTTTATCGAATTTGCGTTCCTGCTCCCGCAATTCATTACGCTGCACACTTAGTTCTTCTTCTAGCTGTTCGCGACGTTTGAGCACTTCTTCTTTTGCTTCCAATTCGCCATTTTTTCGAATGGTATCTGCTTCGCGTTTTGCATCCTGAATTAACTGATCGCTCGTGCGATAACCTGCACCAAGGCGAATGCGATCAATAAAGAAGCCAATCAGCAGACCAATCGCCAGCGCAACCCCGCCCGCGATATATACTTCCGTTCCCATCGGTATTACTCCGTATGGAAGACACTCAGTCAACTCTAAAAGTTCGGCTTACAGGTTTTGAACAAAACAGACACAAGACATTCAAAGTATTGTGCAGGCCTGTTGATGAGGAAACCTGTTGCAGAAATCTTTTTAAGCACCCGGCCCGATTACTGAAAT
>WFOZ01000694.1 GCA_015487825.1 Planctomycetaceae bacterium | reverse complement strand
CAAACCGTTCATCAGATGCTCCTGCCCAGAGAGAGGTTTTTCCGAGCCGGGAATGCCCCATCACCGCAACTCGTTTTGCATCGACAGCACAATCGGTTTCAAGATAGTCGAGCGCCCGGCTCAACCCCCATGCCCAGGCAGCAATGCTTCCCCACTGATCTGCATCCGGTCTGGTTTGTCCCTTTTTGTAGAACAGAGGATGCACACCGTTTTGAAAACCGTCATCAAAATCGGGGTCGATATCGCCGTAGTACATTGTGACCAGACCGTAACCACGGTTGATGAGCATTTCAACAGGCCAGCGCGAAGCTGCAACGCCTCGTGACTTTTCGGTCGAAAGGTTGTCTACGATTCCTGATTTGGAGTTTGCCCGCATCCATTGCTTCGAAAGTTTGATTTGCGGATCGTTTGAAATCGAATGATTCCCTTTGAAGTTGAGCGTCAGGAAAACCGGGACAGGCGTTTTCTTTTTGGGGAGGTAAATGAGCAGATCGAGATGCGGTCCGGTTTTCTCTTGATTGAACCAGACCGAAACTTCTTTGCGAATTGCGATGCCCCCCAGTGCATCGTTTGAACAGGATGTCTGCTCGAAATACAAACACCTGGGGCGAGAAGGGCTTTTGCCATAGACTTCTGTTTCAAAAAGATTCAGAATTTCGGGGCGACGTTTTTCCCTCCACTGTTTTGCAGTTGTTACAGGGGAACCATCTTCAAATTTTAACGGGTCGGGAAGTCTGTATGCAGGAACTTTTGCTTCGTCATAATTATACCCTTCGGGTTGAAAGGCAAAGCAGGAACAATGGCACAGAAGTGTTACAGCAAACAGAGTTGCAACCCCGGTCAACAATCGAGATGAGAGCATTGGGAAATCTTTCGGAAAATGAAGTTTTGCTTTTCTTCATGTTATCCGGGGATGTTTCACAATGCCAGTCGATGCGATTGAGCGCAAAAAAAAAGGTGAGTCTTGCACTCACCTTTTTATCCTGATTCTGTCGTGCTGAAATTACTCTCTCTTGTCTTCACCGGGAAGTTTATTCTCTTTCAGCAGGTCGCCATAGGTTTTCCCTTCGACTTTGCTCCTTTTAGCTTCGGTGTCTTTAAGAGCTTTCTTAATGGCATCAACATCTTTGACATTCTTTGCTTTTTCGCCCAGGCTGACCTTCATCGCCATGCCATAGTCGTTTGTCTTCTTTTTTTTCTTATCGGTGTGACAAATAAAGCATTTTGTTGTCGAAAGGTCTTTCACATCCGGATAAGCCTCTTTGAAATACTTGTAGTATTTCGGACGGGCATCTGCGGTTTGCAAAGCACAAGCCATGACAAACGTCAGGCAGCACAGACTAACCATAAATTTACGCATAATTCTTCTCTCCCAAAACTTTCAGATTCACTTCAAACACGACGCACCCCTCCGGCAAGTCAGCTTAACAACCCGCCTGCCGCAACAATTGCGACTGAGTGAATACACAGATGTCTATCTAGTTCTTCGTCGTAACTACCTCAGTTCATTAAATGGGACAACGAGGGCGAAGTCAACCGATGAACCTGCACAGCTCGCCCAAAATCTGTGAACATACGACGGAAATGAGGCCTAAAGCCCCTAATCGGTAGAGTCATACGATCCTGCGTGCCTAATTGTCGCAATTTGAGCGGTTCGGCGACAATTGTAAGGAATGCTATTCAGGCTCAATCTTAAATTGCTCTTCGTTTCCGGACGGAATTCAGATATTTTGCTGCGATATATCTGTATTTCAACTGATTTTATCCCCTATTTGTACTACAGACAGTTAATTTTCAAAGTTTATCTGTTGTGGCGACTGACGAAATAAACCAGCCGTGCTGGGCCTTTTCTGCCAGCTGACCACAACGGAAAAAAAACTTCCTTGGCTTAGCATTTATGATTCCACTGCCTTCTCCAGATTGCCACTGAAAACAGTAACTTCACCTCACAAGCAGAAAATTTGGTATGGATAGTCTCGATAGAACCGACAAATCTCTGATCGGCATTCGGATTTGCCTGCTGCTTGCCTTTGCTGTCCAACTGCAAGGCTGTGCATCGACACCCGCATTTTTCAGTATGCTGAATCAGGAAG
>WFOZ01000693.1 GCA_015487825.1 Planctomycetaceae bacterium | reverse complement strand
TGGGCTGTTGATCCGTTTTATGCCAGATTTTACAGATATTCTCTCCGCAATCACCATTTTCGGAATAAAGGGAATAGCAGAAGGATGGAGCGGATTCAGGAGGATTGTTAAAGGCATGGGAAGCCAGTTCTGGAGAGTCATTCTTTGAAGGAAATAGAGTTCTGTCAGGAATGACAAGTTTACCAAACGAGTCATCACCCAGGTTACTGGCCTGCCAAAACAATCTTGGTGCGGTCAAACCAGCAAAGTAGGAAAGGCAACTAACAATGACGAGGATTAATACGAACGTCGCAGCGTTGCGAGGTTTAAGAAGTTTGAACAGAGCCAACGATCTGCAGAACACGGCGTTAACGCGTCTGTCAACAGGTTTGAAAATCAACTCTGGTAAGGACAATCCAGCCGGTTTGATTGCAGGCGAAACATTGCGTTCTCAGGTTTCGGCTATTGAGCAATCTATCAAAAACAGTGCGAGAGCCAATAACGTAATCGCAACGGCAGATGCAGCACTTGGCGAAATCAGCAACCTGCTTAATCAGGTTCGTGGTTTGGTTCAGGAATCGCTGAACAGTGGTGCTTTGTCCCAGGCGGAAATTGAGGCGAACCAGCTTCAGGTTGATGCTGCGTTATCTGCTGTGAATCGAATCTCAGCGAATACGACATTCGCCGGAGACAAATTGATTGATGGTAGTAAAGCATTTGTGACACAGTTGACCGCAGGCGATTCTGCAAAACTGGACGATTTCCAGGTAAACGAAGCTGTCTTCAGCTCCAGCTCAACAATTGAAATTGAAGCTGCAATTACGAAACAAGCTGAAAAAGGTGAACTTCGATACCTGGAAGGGAATTTGACATCAGCTACGACTATTGAACTTTCAGGTTCTACCGGATCACAGGTTATTTTCCTGGGAGCTTCCAGTACATCTGCTGATATCAAGAACGCTGTCAATGCCGTTTCTGATGTAACCGGTGTGGTAGCCAGCTTTGATCCCGGTTTGACTTTCACTGAAGGAGCCGGGAAAGGTTTTGCAAACATCAATACAGGGACAGTCGTTGCTAACTCAGTCAGCGTTGCTGCAGCAACATCTGTTGGGTCGTTGACCTTTACCGATGCACGTGCAACTGCGACATTGGGAACGGATGCTTCTCTTGGTGGCACCGTCGAAGTCGTTTTGGTCGATGCCGTTACATCAACGACAACAGCTGCTCTTAACGTTTCTGGTGTTACGACCGTCAGTGGTACGACAACGATTACCATTGAACTGGCAAACGCAAATACGACAACTGCAGTTTCAACGACGATTGCTGATGTTGCAGCCTTGATTAACAGCGGAACTTCCACCAATGCAGTTGCAGCACAGGCTTATATTGATGCCACTGCGGTAGGTACAGGAACAACCGTGACTGTCGCGGGAACAACGACCGCTGCATCGACGTTGGTTGGTGGTGGTGATATTTCAGATATCAAATTCTCTGATAACCGTAACAGTGGTTCCGGTGGATCGGTTGCTTCTCTGGGTGGAGAAGTCTTTGTTCAGTTTGTTGATGCTGCAACTGACACAGCTTCGCTGGCAATTTCCAGTGTTTCTACAAATGCAGAAACTGGCGATACGACTGTAACAATTCAGAGTGCTCGTGTCAGTGGTGCTAATACTTCGACCATCTCCGATGTTTTGGCATTGGTCAATTCCGGAACTTCAACAAATGCAGTTGAGGCACAGAAGTATATCTCTGCCTCTGCAACTACAGCTGATGCTGCCAGCACTTCAATCTTTGCTGCAGGAACATCAGCCACGCAACTTATTGGTGGAAATGATGGCAACAACAATGACATCATTTTCAACGATTCTCGTGCTTACGGTACAGATGGCGTTGTGAATGTCCAGTTCCTGTCAACAACGGCTGCCAATGCAACACTTTCTGTTTCTGTTGCTCAAACGGGTACTGCTGATAACACGATTACTGTCAAACTTGCTACTGATGAATTCGGTAATATTACGACTAAAGCCGATGACATCCGAACCTTCATCCAAACAGATACCAGTAACGGTGCAGCTTCTGCCCGTGCCCTGGTCAGTGTTGATGTAGAAGGTAGTGGGGGAGAAGTTGTTTCTGCTCAGTCTAAGCAGACTGTCGATGTTGCCAGTCGAATTCTGAAACTGAAAAGTACTGAATACGGTGAGTCTCAGTTCGTTGCAGTCAATGTGTTAAGTGGATCATTTGCAACAACAGCGAATGACAACATTACCGAGACTGCGCGTGATCAAGGTGTCGACCTGGAAGCTTCAATCAATGGTCAGGTTGCCCAGACTTCCGGATTGAAAGCTCGAATCAAAACCTTCTCGCTGGATGCTGAGTTGAACTTCAACGAAGCAAACAACGTGCGAGGTCGTCGAGCTGTTATCACCATTACCGGTGGTGGTTCACTGTTCCAGATTGGTCAGGAAGTATCAGCAGCTGGTCAGATTGGTATCGGAATCGAAGCTGTCAACACAGCCCGTTTGGGTGGTGTTGCCGGTAAACTGTTCGAACTCGGAACCGGTGCTGGAAAAAGTCTGCTTGATATCGGACCTGATGTTCCCGGTTCTGCTCTGGTAGATATCGTTGAACAGTCAATCAACAGAGTTTCAACTCTTCGTGGTCGTCTTGGTGCGATTCAGAAAAACGTTATTGACACCAACATCAACACTCTTGGTGTTGCGTTGGAAAACATTTCTGAAGCTCGTTCTGCGATCGTCGATACCGACTTCGCAGAATCGACTGCTCAATTGACAAAAGCCCAGATCCTCTCACAAGCAGGTATCTCAGTATTGTCAATTGCTAACCAGAACCCGTCACAGGTATTATCTCTCCTCGGATAATCTGAACCTGTAGGCAAAAAATAACTCTCCTGTCTTTTCAAGGCAGGGGAGTTTTTTGTTTGTCGGCTGGTAAAAACGATGGTGGATTAAATTACCGGCAGGTGAACGCATCTTTTCCGGGAGAGGGCAGCATCCATCATTGACTGGCAGGTAGATCTGCAAGATGTCGAGCAGCCTTAAGGCCGCTCAGATAGGCTCCTTCAACTCGGGCATCTGTGCACCAGTCCCCCGCGACAATTAGTCGTTGATCCGGATCAGTGAAATATCCCTGAGAAGCCAGTTCGAGTGGCAAGGCATCGTCCCATCGATAGAGAGAGAGAAATCGTGGTTCGGGAATTTTTACAGCAGTCGCTTTTTCAAATGCGGCACAGATTTGAGTCAGGACGCTTTCATCAGAATCGTCCCAATGTTCCGCAGACCATTCCGAAGAAGGATGCAGAACCCACTGCTGTGGTAGTGCCTTTCGGTTGGGCATCGAACTATTGTTAGAAAGCCAGCGTATGGGCGAGTTCTGTACAAAGGCGCCTCCATAAGGTAAGGAAAGAGATTTGTCAAAAGCCAGCAGCACAGCTAAACATGGTCCCATTTGGAATTGAAGCGTATGCTCAATCAACGGTGAATCCACCGGCAGAATTGCTCGAACTTGAGGTGATGGGATAGCGAGAACCACCGTATCAAAAACTGTCTCCTGTTTGGTAACTGTTCCTGTGATGGGGTTTTTGTATCGAATCTGCCAGCCTTTTTCTTTTGGCTCTAACGGCAAGACATCGGCAGAGACCGTCAAGGTCGAATTCCGGTTGTCTGTTTCAATGCATTGACGAGCCAGATCAACGCAGAGCGCATCCATTCCCGGGATACCGACATAGCGCACATCGTCGCCGATGGCGGGCCCACACACACCCTCGGATAATGTGACGAAAGGACCTGGCCATTCCTGGACAACTTGCCGATCTTCCCAGTCGTAAACCTGCTGTGAAAACTCGGGAGAGCGGGCAGTGAAATACTGGGCCCCATGGTCAAAATGAAGTAACTCTCTTTCTTCAGTTGAATTAATTTGGAGCGTCGCCATTCTTCCGGATACAGTTTCACATCTTTCAAAAACATGAACTCGATACCCCTGTGACAAAAGTTCCCTGGCACAGGTTAAACCGGCCAGGCCTGCTCCAACAACTGCAACATCGCTGATAGCTTCAGACATTCCGTCTATTTTTCATTAATGAGTACTTTGGACATACAAGTGGCTGAAAACAACAATTCAATTCAGACGAACCGGGCTGCTATGCGTCTTCTTTGAACGCAAGTCCGTTTGCGATTAAAGAAGCGATCTGATTATCGGTGCGGTCGGTAACATTTATTGTCAGATCGTACTGATGAGGATCTGCGGGGTCGACTGCGTAGTTTTTCTTTATAAACTCCTTGCGTTGATTGTCGATTTGAGAAACCTGTTTTTTTGCTTCCTGCAGAGAAATATCTTTGCGTTGAGCAAAATTCTCTATCCTTTGTTTTTCGGAGGCAACCAGTCGTACAGAAAGCCCTTTTTCACGTGGAAGAATGAAGCAGGCGCCGCGTCCAACGATTACAACCTTCCCATGGTTAGCGGCAAGCAGTACAAGTCGATTCAGTTGATGCAGATAAGCCGGTTGAGAAAAATCCCGATCGAGAATTAAAGAAGAGAAAAATTCACCGACAAGTGCAGAGTTCCTTTCATCAAGATCTTCGACGATCATTTTGGCAACGTCATACTTTTCAGCCATGAAGTCGACAATCTGTTTGTCTATGACTTCCCAGCCTAATTTCTCTCCCACCAATTGAGCAATATGGCTTCCTCCAACACCAGCTTCACGAGAGATCGTTATATACGGTCCCAATTGATGATGAAGATGAAGTCGATCTGTAAATTCATTGAACTGTCGATTGCTGATCCATTCAGAAAGATACTTTTCTGCCTGCTGTTCAGATTGGATGTTTTGGAGTGTCATGATGTTTTCCTTTTATTGTGAAGGTCGTTTTGCGACCAGGCCGCTGTAATTCTCAGCTGTCTATCGATACCAGCATCTCGCTTGTACCCTGTTGAATATATCAAACTTTACCAGAAGTCTCTCCTTTCATTTGTGGTCAACGAGATTGCAGACTGTTTCAGTAGAAACATACTGAGACGGATTCTGGAGAAACAGTTCTTTGTTTTCCTTCGTCAGAAAGTAGTAACGATGCCCCTTATATTCACAGTCCGCCTCACAGATCAGTTTTGAGACCCTCAATCCAGACACCGGCTCTGTAACCAAATTGCTTTTCTGGTACTGATCTGCAAATTCCAGTTCCAGATATGTTTTAGTGAATTCCAGTAAACGCTCTTCTACCCAAATTTCAATCTTCTGGTCATCAATGGAATCCAGCGGGACTTCCAGTTGAGCGTGTTTGTTGTATTTCATAAAGATCGGAAGAATCTCCAGATCGTAGTTTACCAGCAGATGTCTGACCTCCTGATCATGAGCAACACTCATTTTTAGAGTTGTCCTGGCCGGAAATCGGATACTGTGCGGCAAACTCAATACAATCGTTGTCTGGTCGCGACTGTCGTTTTCCAGAAATTCTGCCTCCCCAAAAACAGACACTAACTCCTGCATTCTGGGCAGGACAATCTGCTCGACGATGCGTTCAGACTCTTCGTCGCTTTTTTCATGCCTGGCTTTTAGAGCTTCAAAGTCATGCAGCTTCTCCTCCCGAATCTTGCGGAGCCGCTGCTCAGAGGCACTTACTTCATTTCGCAAACGTTCGATAAAGGGTTGAGTCTCACTCATTTCCACATCTCCCTGTTCTATAGGCTCCTCGTTTAGTCGCTGCTTCACCTCGCTCTCAATGTATTCTATGCCATCCGATTTTTCCTTCAATTGCGATTCTCTCCATTCCACCAGTCGACAGCCAATCCGTTTCTTTCAGAGAACTTTTTAATCGGTAAACCTGGTACCGCTGGTTAATTCTGAAAGCCTTCGAAAACTTGAATATTCTGGAGATTTGCTCAACATGCAAAAAAACTAACCGTGAGTAGTACAAAAAAAACAGACATCTGAGTTTCGGGATAAGTTACTGAGCAAGAATACGAGCGATTTTCAATAGATTTGGCGGGAGTTTTTTGGGAGTGGAAACCACTACATCCAATGGCGTTGCGACAACCTCCCCCCGAACGCGACCCGTTAAGCATCCAAATTGTTTATTGGCCACAAACTGTATCGCACTGGCTCCCAGCTCAGTTCCTAAAATCCGATCAAATACTCCAGGAGTTCCACCTCGCTGTACATATCCCAAAATGGTTGCCCGTAACTTAAAACCAATACGTTTATGGTGTTGCTGAAAGTGAGTCAGCAGTTTAGAGGCATTGTTATGACTTCCCTCGGCAACAACGACAATGGCGTGTGTTTTTCCCCGAAGATAAGCATCTGAAAGCTCAGCTGCAATTTTTTCGGGATCTATTTCTACTTCAGGAATAACAAAAGCCTCTGCTCCTCCTGCAATTGCGGTCATTAACGCCAGATAACCGCAATTTCGCCCCATTACTTCAACAAGAAATGCCCGATTATGAGAAGCGGCTGTATTACGAAGTCGATCGATTGATTCCAATGCCACATTCAATGCAGTATCGACGCCCAATGTTAAGTCAGATCCGTATAGGTCGTTGTCAATCGTTGAAGCAATTCCAACAACGGGAAACCCCATTTGCGAAAGCATGTATGAACCGCTCTGGCTTCCGTTTCCGCCAATTACAATCAGAGCTTCGATTCCCGCTTCTTCCATTTTCTGTACGGCAAGCCGGCGGCCGGCTTCTGTTTCGAATTTCAATGACCGCGCACTTCCCAGAATCGTCCCTCCCTTTTGCATGATGCCACCCACGTCTCGCCGATTGAGCAGATTCCAGTCAGCAGCCATTAACCCTGTATAGCCATGACGAACTCCATAAACTTCATAGCCCTGCTCGATACCGGTACGAACAACAGCCCGAATAGCAGCATTCATCCCGGGAGCGTCGCCACCACTGGTTAAGACAGCAATTCGTTTCATAACGGATTCCCTCCTCTGTTCTCATCTCAACTATTAGAAGTACAATACAGAGTAAACCATCGACTCTAAATGAACTATAGGGAACCTCTACTAAATCAAAAAATTCTGTTGAAGGAGGATCTTTCTGACCGTCCGTTCCCAAGCAGGAGTCCGAGGACGAATTGAGCCCGACGCTGTCCAGTTTAGAAGTTCATCCAAACGAACATGCAGTCATTAGTAGTGTAATGTGTTATTGTCACGCAACTCACACAATGCGACTTTTTGTCGCGACCTGTTAACCGGAAAGCTCCCATCGCGGCAGTGCCTCAACCAAACAGGGATTTGAGCCACGCATAGACACCAATTAACACGAATTTTTCTTCTGAAAACTTCATCTCAAACTGTAGGATGGCGTGCTTGTACCCATCAAACTCGGTTTCCAGTTCATCATTCCCATGCCGGTGAATCAGTGGCGCAATGATAATAGATTTACTCTCTATTTTTCGTAACTATTCAGTGATGGCGTAGGGGCCGCTATTGCGGACCACGATGGGAGGTGGATCCTCCTATTTCTGCGGTGGTCCGCAATAGCGGACCCTACAAACTGGGTATTCATACTTTTCAAATAACAATCTGTCCCCAGCCACCCTCCCGCTGAACAGTTACTACTTTTCATTGAACGCAACTCGGCACGCGAAGATGAGTGCAAGCACGCCATTCTACAACAAACTGAAAAATCGAAGGTGTGATGGAATGATTTCGTTTGGGCCATTCGTGGTTCAAAATAATTCTGTTGAAATATCCGGTCACCTTTGGGCATCATCTCATTGAGAGAGTGTTAACTGGTTATTGTCGATTTAGTTAATGAGATATACCATTGATTTTATATTAACAATCATCTATCGTTTATGTGTAAAGGAAACTCGGCTGACAAGATAGATATTGGGAATTCATTGGAACGGGAGCGTAGTTTATGTTTGCGAGGACTTTGAGACGAGTGTTTTCTGTAGCTTGCCTGTTGCTTATTGCCAATGTGGGGGTTTCAGCCGAGAAGGCATCACTTCCGTTAAAGGCAGGTATTATAGGTTGCGATGCACATGCTCTTTCGTGGACTAAAATTCTGAACGATCCCCAAGCACCCGGTGAGTTGGCAGATATGGTCGTTGTTGCCGCATATCCTGGCGGTAGTCCGGATATTTCTCACAGTGTGGAACTCTTAAAAAAAGAAGTTGGCCCGATTGCCAAGCTGGGTGTTGAAATTGTCGACTCTATTGATGAGTTACTGAAAAAAGTTGATGTCGTGATGATATTAAGTATCGATGGGCGAAAACATCTCGAAGAATCCCGACCGGTTTTTGAGGCGGGCAAACGGGTGTTTATTGATAAACCAATCGCAGCCTCGCTGGCAGAGACGATCAGAATATATCGTCTCTCTGAAAAATATAATGTTCCGACATTTTCCAGTTCTTCCTTACGGTTTGCCAAGCGAACAATTGATATTCGAAAAGATCCCAAACTTGGTGATTTGGTTGGTTGCGATCAGTATGCACCATGCACTTTAGAGGCTCATCATCCCGATTTCTTCTGGTACGGGATCCATGGTGTTGAACCGCTTTTCACCATTATGGGACCGGGTTGTTTGTCGGTCACGCGCATTCATACAGAAGGAAACGATCTGGCAGTTGGCGTCTGGAAAGATGGCCGGATCGGAACATTTCGAGGCATTCGCCAGGGACGACGCGGATACGGTTCGACAGTGTTTGGCACCAAAGGAATAGTTCCCGGAGGCACATTTGATGGTTATGAGCCGTTGATCGTCGAGATCGTCAAGTTTTTCAAAACCGGAAAGCCACCCGTCAGTAAAGCGGAGACATTGGAGATTATCGCATTCATGGAAGCTGCCGACGAAAGCAAGCGTCAGGGAGGATGCCCGGTCACACTTAAATCTGTGATGGAGAAAGCAACTCAAGAAGTTTCAGGTAAATGAAAGTTGAAGCCACAACCTCAGAATAAGGACAGGATCAATGAGCCACGAAAAAAAAGAGACCGCTTCAAGTAAACCATCCCGTCGGGAGTTTATTAACAAAAGTGGTATGGTTGTCGCAGGGGGGGTACTGACAGGGTTTACGCTTCCACCGGTTTATGCCGGGGAAGACAATACGATTCGCCTGGCTTTAATTGGCTGTGGTAATCGCGGGAGTGGAGCTGTTGCCAATGCAATGAACTCCGAACATGGGCCAGTCAAACTGGTTGCGATGGCGGATATTGTTGATGACCGTCTCCAGCGATCTCACAAAATTCTGTCCAGGAATTTCAGTGATCGCATTGACGTTCCCAAAGAGCGGCAATTTATCGGCTTCGATGCTTACAAAAAAGCGATTGATTGTCTCGGCCCCAACGATGTGGCAATGATTACCAACTTTGGCTACTTCCGTCCGACTCAGTTGGAATACGCTGTGAAG
>WFOZ01000692.1 GCA_015487825.1 Planctomycetaceae bacterium | reverse complement strand
GGTCGAAACCGCCGATATTGCCGTTGCCGTGAAGTGAGTGGAACCGCTTGAGCTGCTTCTGCCCGCGAAGCCGCCCGCTGGAAATCGGGAGCCTGACTAATTTGTAGTAGTGCAACTTGCAATGCCCGGTACTTTTTGTTGAGGTCGTTTCGTTGTTCACGCCGGCGTTGTCGCTGATCTCTGACTTGGTGTTGACGACGGATTCGCTCGCGTTGTTCACGCTCTAAAGCGGAAGCATCCGCTTCTTGTTGGACTGCTCTTCGTGCATGTGCAGAACGGCTTGCCTGATAGAGCCGGTTTCCAAGCCAGTAGGCTCCACCGGTCAACGCACTGAGGACAATAATCGGTTCCATGAGAGGGACTTTCGTTGATAGGCGTTAGGTGTTAGGAAAAATCTTTGAATTGGAATCGGTTAGGTGGTTGATTCGGTTTTGCTTTTATTGACACCACTTCGCAGGCACATTGAACCGGCGATACCTTGAGTAAATGAGTGGCCTCGGACTTTATCGCAATCAGAGCAGTAATCATTTCCCTTGGCAGGGTCGCTCAGTGCAATTGTGTTCCAGGCAAAGTACGGTTGGCAATTTTCATCAATCCCCAGATGTTTGCGGATCACATCGTTGCCGTTGACTCGAAATTCCGGGCTGATTCCGACTTGCAGGAATTGTCGGGTTCCCAGTTGATCAATCAATTTGCCAAAACGGTTATCAGTTCCACGGGTGAGGAGGCCCAGACAGATCTGTCCTGCGATTGAATCGAGCAGTTGGATATCAAAAATTGTCGCTCCCTGGCTGGGAGGGTCGAGAGACTCTCCCTGTTCGTTCGCTTTTTGCTGTGCTTCATACCGGCTACTGCACAGACAGCGATAACAGCAATCCAAATCTGGATGCCAAAAAACGACTTCACCACCCAATCCACCTGCATAAAGACCGATCCAAATCGCTGGGGTGTTGAGCAACAGGGCTACGATATTACCGCGAGCCTGGCAGGCAAAAGAGTCGGTTGCGAAGATGAATAAATCAGTCTCGCCAAACACCTCGTGAATTTCTTCGTCGCTGAGTGTCGTAAAATCAATCGGATAACACTCCACGGTTGCAGCGGGATTGATTGCCCGGATTTTTTGGGCGACTGCATCAACTTTCGTCAACCCAATATCGTCAGGAGCATGTCCCTGGCGAGGAATATTGACACCGCTAATGATATCAGGATCAACCAGTTTCCAGTGCTGCACACCGCTGCGAGTCAGATTTTCAATCAGCGGGGCAGAACCACCTGCACCGACGATGGTGACCACTTTGGTTTGAATGGTGGGAATGTCAATGACGTTTTCAATTCGATCAAATTGCATGGGAAATAAACTTTCATAAAAAAAGAGAGAGAAATGGGGGATCAATTTAGGTTCGATAAGTTTCGGTGACGTTTCTTCAAATAAGAATCAGGTTGGCAACCAGAATTTCCTGCGGGCGATTGGCATCGATCAGGTACGGATAAAATCGACCGTTGCAAATAATGGGAAGTAAAACCTGAGACGCTTTTTTGTTCTTCGGATTGGCAAACAATTTAGCAACGTACAGCAGATCCCCAAAGGAGGGTTTGAGTACGCCCGGCGGGTGGGCGTGAACCACGCCTTTACACGTCAACCCCACCTGTTTGTATTGACGCAAAACCTTATTCAGGCCATCTGCATCGAGGGTAAATGAGGAGGGGGTTGCTCGCCCATTTCTGTCCGAGATATAATGCGTGACCAGGTCATCTTCTGCTGCTGGACCAAGCAACATGCCCGCCTTTTCGTTACGAAAAGGTTGTTCTACCAGGTCGGCCAGAATTTCCTGGTATGCCGATTGTGTGATCTTCAAAATGGGACCGATGCCTGTGAAGCGGTCGAAACTGGTCGCGGCCTGATCCGGGACACTGTTCTGCTTTGGTTGAAACCAACTCGAATATTCTTCTGATTTTTCAGGGAACTCCTCTTCATTATCTTCAGAGGAAATGGGGTGCTCCATAAATTCGTCGGCTGGTAATGGTTCATTTCTCAGCGGACGGCCCAGAAAATCAACATGTGGGTGAAACGGTGGAAACATGGTTGTTTAACTCCTGATAGAAAAAAGGTGTGATTGAAAAACAGAGAGGATGAAAACAGACCGGGGATCAATAGAAGTGCATCGATCCCCGGTTGCGTAAAAAAATATTTTAGTCAGCAGAGTGCAGTGTTCCGCCGTCCAGTTCTTCGATTCCGTTTAGAACGAAGCGCATAACGATCCCCTTTTTGAATGTCGTTCCGCCTTGTGACCTGTCGTTTTCGTATCGTCGGAACCTTTGGGCTCGATACGATCACGACTTCATACACGCCGTGATTCAGACGTTGATTCGCTTGGCTCCGTTCGGGAAAGAACCAGTTTGGATATAGGTACTAAAACCTTCCGCCCAGGCCATCCCGATAGCCTTTGCTTTATCGAGCGTTTTCGG
>WFOZ01000691.1 GCA_015487825.1 Planctomycetaceae bacterium | reverse complement strand
GAATAAAATCGGGCCTTTTTTGCCGGGAAGGATTCCATGAATCTGACGGATTTCCTGTTGCGATTCTCTATCGGTTCCTTTGATGAAGTTGAATTTAATCGTCTGTCCGTCGATAGTCACTTCTCGGGTTACCTGCTCTTCGATGTTAAGTTCATCGCTTGAGTTGCTGTTGCCGAGCCCTTCTTTGAATGAAGCCTGCAGTTCCTTATTTTCCGCCATCGTTCCGCTGAATTCCATCAGAATGATGACACCGGAATCGGAATTCTCGATGAATATAGCGTCCATCAAAATAAACGAAAACATATTCATTTTGAAGGAGTTCTTGGCTTCAAACCCTTCCGGCAGATCGATTTTCAGCATCCGCGACAGCTTTTGTTTTACAATCGCAGGATCTTTTTCAATTTCCGGCTTCATCGAATAGACAGTGAGCCCGATCCCACCGCAGCAAAGCAACATCAAACCGCCGAAGGCTATCAGAAGGATCAAAAAGAACTTTATCCCGCAGCCACTTTTCTTTTTACCTGCCGAGGAAGATTCTGAATCAGCATTTTGCTCTACCGGTTGATTGCCTTCAGGTGTGAAAAGATCGTCGTCATAGTCCATTTCAGTTTTCTTTCGCATTAGCTCGTTCCACGATTGATCGATAACCGTATGGAGTGTAACCGTCCCGGAAAAGCAATTCGAGACAAAACAGAGCTTTGAGTCAATACCAAAGAATAAAGGCCTTCGGAAATCCGAAGGCCCTTATCACTATCATGATCAGGAACTGACTTTCAGCCCTGTTTGTTACGAGGTTTAACCGTGTAAAGAATTGTAATCGATCCCATCGCCATCAGCCCAAACGCTGACCAGTCGGGAGGGGTCAATTCGTGCCTGTTTTCCTGATTGACTCTCAAAAAGACGCTTTGAAGAGGGCTTATTTCCTGTTGTCCCTGTTTCGGCCCACTATTCAGCACGATCTTATCTACCATCAAAAAAGCAGCCCCACAAAGCAGGACAAACATTCCAATAGATAGAAAAAAGGATCGAATCATAATCGGGTCCGGATATTTCAGAGCGGGTTTTTAGAATTTGCGATGCCCGTCTGCATGAAACATATCGGCTCACATTTTGTGTGACATTCAGCAGATGCTTTGGTTTCTTCATGTTTCCACACTTGAAGTTCCGAATGTGACGGCTATGCTTGCAATGCCAGTCGTAGCGGGTACAGATCCACCAAACGGAGGATTTTCCCCTGCTGTCTGGTGATGTTGGAACAACTGTTTATCGATTCGTGAGTGACCATTATAGAAATCAGTAGTTATGCGTGCAGATATTGTTTTACTTCCAGGTGATGGTATTGGCCCGGAGATTATTGCAGAAGCAGAAAAGGTGATCCATGAAATCGCCCGGATCTTTTCGCATGATTTCAACCTGTCTTTCGGTGAAATCGGCGGCTGTGCTATCGATAAGTATGGCGATCCTCTTCCCGATTCCACACTTGAACCATGCAAAAAAGCTGATGCGATTCTACTGGGAGCAGTGGGTGGCCCCAAATGGGATGATCCAAACGCAAAAACCCGCCCGGAAGTTGGCCTGTTGAAAATTCGCAAAGAACTGGGCCTGTTTGCAAATCTTCGTCCAATTAAGCCACACACCACATTGATCGATGCCTCTCCATTAAAACGGGAAATCATTGAAGGTGTTGATATTCTTTTTGTCCGTGAGTTAACCGGAGGCGTTTACTTCGGCGATTCTGAATTGCGGGAGGAAGATGGCGAACAGGTTGCGATCAATGAAATGATTTACCGCACCAGCGAAGTTGAACGAGTTGTGCGAGTTGCAGCCAAAGCCGCGATGGCTCGAGGCAAATATTTAACTTCCGTTGATAAAGCCAATGTGTTGGAAGTCTCTCGCTTGTGGCGACGAGCTGCGCAAAATGTTGTTTCTCAACAATATAGCGAATTGAAATATGATGTTGTGCTGGTCGATGCAATGGCAATGCATCTAATTACCCGCCCGCGCGATTTTGATGTTGTCGTCACCGGCAATCTGTTTGGCGACATTCTGACCGATGAAGCTTCTGTACTTCCCGGTTCTCTCGGGTTACTTCCTTCAGCTTCTCTGGGAGAAAGTGGCCCCGGACTGTATGAGCCAATTCATGGTTCCGCTCCTGATATCGCAGGCAAAGGAATTGCCAATCCGCTGGCGACAATTCTTGCCACCGCGATGATGTTCCAGCACTCTCTGGGGCTTTCTCAGGAAGCAGAGTTGATCGAAAAAGCAGTCGAGCAGGTTCTCGATGCCGGACACCGCACCGCAGATATCGCCTCAGATACCGAAAGTATTTCAACAACCGAAATGGCAACAAAAGTGATCGAAGCAATCAATTCGCTTGCTTGATGCTTCTAACCGGACAGCGCCCGTTTTATCGGAAAAGAGTGCCCCGTAAGGCGTTTCCAAAACTGTTTACCCTGCGGGTGATTGTTTTCAGGCAGCGATGCTTTTGATTTGATTGACTGAATAACTCTCATGACTTCCCAGTCGTTTTCCGGTCAGCAAAGAGAGGATCGCAGGCAGCAAAATAACTGAAACAAGCAGGCAGCTGGCGATACCGATCATGACGACAGTTCCCAGGCCTGCCAAACCCTTATGAGAGGCTAGCGATAACGAGCCGAATCCGATCATGGAAGTAAACGATGTCAACACCAGCGCCCGCCAGGTATTAGCGGACATTAAATACCGGTTTGTTGTTCGCTTGAAATCGTGAACAACATGCACGCCATCATCAATGCCGATTCCCATGACTAAAGGCAACGCGATAAGGTTGGCAGGAGTGAACGGGATATTAAAAACGGCCATCGTCCCCAGCAACATACAGGCCCCCAGCGAAGGGGGGAGAATCGCAAGCAATCCAATCACACATTCTTGTTTTTCAATCAGCAGGCTGATGCTGCTGACGGTTGCCACATAAGCACCCAGCAGTTGAAGAATGGTCAAAGATTCTAATTCAATCATTCCCTGCGAAGCGCTGCCAATAATTATTACAGCCAGTAGGGGAATCGGAATTGACCAGGCAAGTAGTATCGTTTTCAGTTTGGTGACATCAAGCAGTAAAACCAGAACAATCGCCAGTGCTGCGTAGATGGCTGCGTTTGTGTAACTTTGTTTCAACTGGCGTGAAGCCTCGTAGTTTTGAAGCGGTGTTCCCGTTACCTGATCATCGACAGAGCGCAAATCGGTTACGAAATTTTCCAGCGGCTCGTCACTCCAGATATCACCGTTAGGGTAAATCTGTAGCAGCCAATCCCCCTGATCGTTCATGAAACGCGATTGCAATATCTGGCTGATTTCGTGTTGTTGATTGAGCATGCTTGAAAGATCGGCTGTTTGCATGCGGATTTCCGACCAGAGCGAACGAATCAGCTCCCGCTCTACCGAATCAAGAATCTGGATCTGAACTTCAAAAGGTTGTCGAGAATAGATCTCCAGAAAGTGGTCCAATTGCAGACGAATCTGTGTCGCTGCAACGCTCGATCTGTGTCCCAGTTCATCCAGGATTCCTTCGAGTGCCTGCCCCATTTGTGCCGGATTATGGGGGAGCGTGTGTGTTGGTGCAGAGGCGATCTGTTTGGTAAAATCCAACAGGTTCGATAACTGGCCTGAAGATTCCCGGGAAAGATCGCCGGGGAGTTGATGCGAGGCCAGTTCCATTACTCGCGAGACTGATGCAAGTTTCTGAAAGCGATTCGATTGTTCAATCGCTTCCTGCCGGGAGGGATACCAGGCCACCGCATACAGAACGTCCCCCTGATTTCCAGAGAGTAGCTTCTGTTGTGTTTCAACAGCAGGAAGATTATCCGGCTGCATATTTAATAGATTGGCATCATAAACAACCCGAGAACGAATATTAGCATTTTCAACTTCCCAGGCCTGAAGACAAAGAGCCAGAG
>WFOZ01000690.1 GCA_015487825.1 Planctomycetaceae bacterium | reverse complement strand
GCGCCATGTAGTCTCCAAGATTATTGGAAGCTCAAATTAAATCTCACTCACATGGCGCATTCATCTTGTGCCTGACGGCACCCAACCACTAAAAGTGGTCGGGCTACCCTGATTCATAAATTATAGTTCCGGTTTATCCGAGTTAGGCTTTCCAGCCTGACAAATGTGGTTTCCCAAATAAGCACTCTTTGATTTGCCAGCGATCTCTGTATTATCAATTGAAATATCAGTGCTATTCGCACGGCTCACAGAACCGTGGCACCCAACTGGGAATCACTTGGGTTGCGTAGCAGTTGTAAGGTGCATTGAGGCGATTATTGTCTTCCGGGCAGTTGCAATCAACCATGAGTGTAGGTTTATTCTCGAACAACTTCACTTGACTGGTTCAACTCTGATAAATCTGGTACTGTGTGCAGTAATGTTGTTAACAGGGGTTGCTAATTTCAGGAGAGAATTTGATGATGCGCGTTTCTGTACTCTGTTATGGATTACTTGCCGTTTTACTCTGTACCGTTACCCAGGCAGAAAACTGGCCCCGCTTTCGTGGTCCAAACGGAACAGCGATCTCTTTGGAAACAGGCTTCCCGATTACCTGGACTGAAAAGGATTACGCCTGGACAGTTAACCTGCCGGAAAAAAGTCACTCTTCGCCGGTTATCTGGGGGGAAAACCTCTATCTGACAACGGCAATGAAAGAGGGTAAAGTTCGGAGGTTGATTTGCCTGAATGCTGCCACCGGAAAACAACGCTGGAAACAGGATCTTTCTCTCGACAGCGTACACCTGCATAAGAAAAACAGTTTTGCTTCCGGTTCACCTGCGACCAATGGGGAAAAAGTAGTTGTTGCTTTTGCGGACGAAAAGAATTTCATTGTTGTTGGATTTACTTCGCAGGGAGATGAAATCTGGAGAAAAAATCTGGGCGAATTTACCAGCCAGCACGGACCAGCCTGCTCGCCGGTTATTTATGGGAAATACGTGATTATCGCCAAGGATATGAAGGGACCAAGTTCTGTATTCGCCTTGGATCTGGCAACCGGGAAAACGATCTGGGAAACGAAACGGGAATTCCGTAGAACTTCCTATGCGACACCGGTTATTCGTAAGCGAAAAGATGGGATTACGGAAGTCATCTGCGTCAGCGGACAGACCGGGATCACCGGCCTGGAACTGACCACCGGGAAAACAATCTGGAAAAGTGAAGAATTCCCGATGCGGACAGTTGGTTCCCCTGTTATTGCTGGCGATGTCGTTATTGCGACATGCGGTTCGGGGGGAAGCGGCAAGCTGCTTCAGGCGATCCCGCTGGATCAAAAAGGAGATGTTAAAGCAAAATATACCTTAACCCGCCAGCTTCCATACGCACCAACACCGCTTTACAGGAATGGTCGTTTATATATGCTTCTTGATCGTGGAGTAATAAAATGTATCAACGCAGCCGATGGCAAAGAAGTCTGGACTGAACGGATTTCAGGGAACTTTAGTGGTTCACCAATCTGGCTGGAAAACCGCTTGTATGCGATTGATGAGGACGGTACAGTGGTAGTGATGGCTGCTGCGGACGAGTTTAAAGAACTTGGTCGTGTCTCTCTGGGGGAGACGTCATTTGCAACGCCCGCTGTTGCAAACGGACGGATGTATCTGAAGACTGCGACAAAGCTGTTCTGCATTAAAGCCAGATAAAATCATTTATTCTTCGGGCCAAACTCAATTCGGATTCAGACAAATTGCACAGTTTCCTCTCAGCAGAGAGGAACATCTGTTTTTATGGATCGGGTTTGTGTGCTTTTCCCACCTCGAATGCACTCATCTTGAGCCATCTCAATTTGTGTCACTGGCTTCGTCTTGCGAGAAGTTAGAAAATATATTGAAGGAAAGAAATCATGGCAGCCTGGCCTGGAGGAAATTGCCCGGATTGTGGCGATTTTATGCCTCCCAACCTTATCACCTGTCAAACGTGTCGGGCGATGTTGAATCCGGATTTGAAAGTAAGTTTCGTTGATGTACCTGACTTCATCCCGCTGAAGGAAATCGAATCGGATGAACTTGAGGATTCCGGCTCGGCAATTATCGAATCTCCGGAAAAGGTCGGGCTGCAGGTTCTGCTGATTGAGCCCAAAGGGATTTTTTATCGTTGCCCGGGCTGCAACGAGGAATTGAAGATCCCCGGTCAGTTTCTTGAATCGAATGTCCAATGCAACCGCTGTTCTCACGGTTTCAGAATGGACCTGAAAGAAAATTTTGATCGTGTTGCCGCTACCTATGTCGATTGCCCTTATTGCAAAAACAGGATTCGCTCATCGATAGAAATGAACAACTGCAACGTCCAGTGCGTGCATTGCCAGGGAGCGCTGCATACTAAGTTCAAACCGAATGATTAAAGATCGTTCGAACAATAACTGTCGATCTTTGGGATAGCCCAGACGTGATGCGTTTGGGCTATCCCTGTAATGAAACGCGACAATAATTGTTCGAGCGATCCCAACTGGACAGCGCCAGG
>WFOZ01000689.1 GCA_015487825.1 Planctomycetaceae bacterium | reverse complement strand
TTATAATAGTGGAAACCGAATTTGATGGGTGCAAGCACGCCATCCTAACAGCTTGAAATGAAGTTTCCAAAAGAAAAATTCGTGTTAATTGGGGTTCTTCGTGGTTCAAATCCCTGTTTGGTTGCGGCACTGCCTCGCTAGGTTTTATTTGGTTTCATCGCGAAAACCGCCGGGTCATGATCAAGCAGCAGCCACCAGTTGTTATGGCGGATTTCTTCGAGCAGTCTGGTTTTCTCGCGTCTGGTTTGTAGCAAGTTGGTATCGTACGACATGCACCAGGCGAATGGCTGATGTGATTTGGTGGCGCAAATATCTCCCGCGAAAACGGCTCCTTCGTTTTCGTGTTCAATATAAATCACCTGATGCCCTTCGGTATGCCCGCCTGTTTTTCTAACACGGATGCCGGGCAGTATCTGCTGCTCGGCTTCAACCAGCCGAAGTTGACCTGTTTGGGCGAGTAACTCGAAATCGTTTTTGTAATACGCCCCTTTGAGTTCAGGAAGATTTGCCATCGCGATTTCCCATTCCTGTTGTTGCACTACATATTCTGCATTGGGGAAAGTGGCAACCAATTGTTGATTATCATCAAACCGCGTACCTCCGCCTGCGTGATCGAAATGTAGATGAGAAAGAATAACCAGATCGATTTGAGCAGGTTGAATATCCAGTTTGGCCAGATTGGTGACCAGGGGATCGGTTTGAGTAATATCGTGATGTTTACGGAATCGCTGCGTCAGTTTCGAGCCGTAGCCGGTATCAATCAGAATCCGCTTCTGATCGGTTTCAATCAGCATGCAGTTGGTCTCTTGGAGAATGCGGTGATTTTCATCAGGAGGGAATTGTCTTTCCCACAATAATCGAGGTACAACACCGAATAACGTCCCGCCATCAATGCGATATTGTCCGCCGGAAACGGTGCGGATATTAAAAGGGCCGATGCTGAGGTTGTCAGACTGGCATCGGGTTGTTGAATAATCTTGAAGAGGATTGGACGGCACGCGATCTCTCCGGTATGCTGTTTAGTTCTGATTCAAAGTAGATTGAAGAACATCGTGACCAATCTTCCAGGGACAATCCAGTGCCCTGCTGATAATTCTTTACTTTAATCGCAGGGAGCCTCACAACGCTCTCTGCGGAATATTTCCAAATTGCGGACGATCCTCATTAAAAGGTAACAATATGAAAGCAGTGGCTGTTCATCCCGGGACTCCCAACAGTTTGCATCTTTGCGAAATTGAAAAACCGAAACTCGATTCGATTCCCAATGGTCGCGGCGTCCTTGTGAAGGTGCTACAGGTTGGCGTCGATGCAACCGATCAGGAAATCAACGAAGCATTATATGGCAATGCTCCCAAGGGAGACGATTATCTTGTGATCGGGCATGAAGTTTTCGGACGAGTTGAGGAAGTCGGAAGCAGCGTGACGCATGTTAAGCCGGGTGATTTTGTCGCCTGTACGGTGCGGCGACCGGGAGGATCGATTTATGATCATATCGGCCGTTCGGATATCACCAGCGAAGAGGTATATTACGAAAGAGGTATCAATCTGCTGCACGGGTTTATGACCGAATACTTTGTCGATGATGCAGAATTTATCGTGAAGTATCCGGAATCGATGGTCAACATCGGCGTCCTTTCCGAACCGGCCAGCGTTTGTGCTAAAGCAATCGAGCAGGCCTATATTGCCCAACAGCGTTTGCAGGTATGGGAACCGAAAAGAGCCTGGGTGATGGGAGCCGGGCAGATCGGTTTATTGGCAACGATGATTTTGAAGCTGAAGAATCTTGACGTCTGCACGATCGCGCGATCTGCTGCGACTGATAATCTGAAGGCAGAAATTGCAGAACAGTTTGGTGCCAGGTATGTTAGCACGCAACATCAGTCGTTACAGGATATCGCCAAAGAACATGGTCGCCCCGATTTAATCATCGAAGCGACCGGCAACAGTCGCATTGCCTTTGAGTGCATGAATATTCTGAATTTGAACGGCGCACTGGTGCTGACCAGCGTCACGGGGGGAAGTCGTCGAACGGAAATTGAATCGGATAAGATCAACCTCGAATGGGTCCTGGGCAATAAGCTGCTGCTTGGCTCGGTCAACGGATATTACCGGCATTTTCAGGATGGTATTGCAGCGATGGCACTCGGTAACGCGATGTATCCCGGTGTGATTGAACGACTGCTTACGCATCCAATTGATGGGATGGATCAACACGACCAGTTGATGCCTTTGCTGAGCCAATCTTCCGTGCTGAAAGTTTTTGTCAATATCGCAGAAGTTTAACGGTGCAAGTGACAGGCCTGCCTTCTCAGCAATGTGCGACATTGCCGAGAATCGGATGGTTGTGCCGAATGTGGTAAGAAAGTGCTTTGCGTGCAGATCGCCACTGTTTATTGAGCAGGGCTTCTAAAATATCACTATGCTGACGAAGAGTTTCCAAAGCGGCTTCCCGGTCGTTATCTTCCCATTTGAATAAGACATAGAAATATCGTGCATGGCGTTCAAAAAAATCGCTGATGTATGAATTTCCCGATGCATTGATAATATAACTGTGCAGTGATTCATCAATTTCCAGCGGAGTTTTATCAGAAACGGGCACTGTATTGATCTCGATCAGTTTTTGCAGCTCACTCTGTTCCAGATGCGGGCGAGCCAGTTCGAGTGCTTTCAGTTCGAGCACTTCACGAACTTCAAGGAACGCCTGAAGATCTTCCAGCCGAAACGGTCGCAGTCGCCAGCCACGGCGCGGGATGTGATCGAGCATCCCCAGTCCTGCCAGTTGATGCAAAGTATTTCGGATTGCAGAACGGCTGATGCCGTACTTTTCCGCAGTCGCTTCTTCCCGCAAATAAATCGCTTCCCCTTTAAGCGAGAGTCGGATCAGGTCGTCTCTGATTAAATCGAACGGGTCGCGTGGGCGCTGAGGTAGCGCCGCGGTCCGTTTTCGGGTTCCTTTTTTCTTTTTGCTTCCTGTCGGCTTCAATCGCCGGTTCGCTCCTTTTTGAAGCAGTCCTTCTTCAATCAGCTCTGCAATCGCTGCCCGTACCGGGGTAAAGCTGACCTGGTAAAAATTGGAAAGCGAACCAAGAGTCAGTTGCACAGGCAACTCCTCTTTGGATTGCAGGCGGGCAGCCAGATCGTCTTTGATATAGGTGGCAATGGACATGTTTTTTATTGTTCAGGAAAAATGAAAAACGGGAACTCCAATTGAAAAGTTATTCATTGGTCAGAGGTGTTGCCTTTTTGTGTGGGATAAGTGGTTTTTTAAGGCTGTCTCTTATACACATCTCCG
>WFOZ01000688.1 GCA_015487825.1 Planctomycetaceae bacterium | reverse complement strand
GGTCAGAGGTGTTGCCTTTTTGTGTGGGATAAGTGGTTTTTTAAGGCGGTAACGAAGCGGGTAGAAATCAAAAGGGTTTTTGCCGTGAATCCGTGGATCATTTGTTTCGGTCAGATATTTCTTTAACTGATTACGCAGCCTGTTTTTAATTGTGATATAGCTGGGATCGGCGGCCAGGTTTTTTACCTGCCAACGATCCATTTTCATGTCGTAAAGTTCTTCCCGGGGGCGTTTGGCAAGACAGAGTTGGAATGCCCGGGATACATCAGGTCTGTTTGCGTGATCGATGAGGTAGCTTTTTGTCGGTGAAGGGTCGATATTCAGAAACGCTGTCCCACGACCCGGGTAAGGTGGATTCGGGAAATGAGGGTTGCCATTGGGCCAGCGGGCAGGCTCCAGATTCTGAATATACATGTGGCGATGCGTGCGAATAGCTCGAATCGGATAGGTTTGACCATTCGGCCTGCACCAGCCATGGCGTTCAATAGAAGTTACGACAAAATCGCGAGCCGGGTCAATTTGACCGGACAGTCCGGATTGTAACACGGGCAGCAAACTGCGTCCTGTCATGGCGGCGGGAATAGCGACGCCTGCCACTTCAAGTAGTGTTGGGGCGATGTCCGACAAACTCGTCAAGTCGTCTACGACACGTCCCGCAGCTATCGTACCTGGCCAGCGAATTGCCAGAGGGACATGGTTGCTCATGTCGTAACAGTCTGCTTTGCAACGGGGAAATGGCATTCCATGATCGCTGGTAACAATCACGATCGTGTTTTCCATTTGCCCACGCTGCTGAAGCATTTCAAGAAGCCGGGCAATTTGATGATCGAATTTTTCAACTTTGAGGCAATAGTCAAGAATATCGTTGCGCACTTCCGGGACGTCGGGCCAGAATGGTGGCACCGTAACCTCCTCAAGTTTCAACCCTTTTTGGACACCTGAGCCATACCTGTAGCTTCGATGAGGATCTGAACTTCCAAACCAAAAGAAGAAAGGACGCTCTTTGTCACGCTCGATCAGGAATTGTTCAAAGTTTGCCGGACGAACGCCTGTTGGGTGCATTTGTTTCCCGACAGGATGGTGTTTCCAGCCACCTGCTTTCAAATTGCCCGGCCCCCAGCTTTTTCCTGTCCACGCGATTTCGTAGCCCGCATTTTTCAGTAATAGCGGAAACACATCAAATTTATCCGGCAGACTTGCCCCGAAGACCGCACCTTCCTCCAGTCGCCAGGGTTGTTGACCGGTGAGAATCGCATTTCTTGAAACAGTACACGTTGCGGCAGCTGAATAGGCGTAATTGAACAGAACTCCCTGTTTGGCAACGCGATCAAATGCGGGCGTTGCTACTACTTTGTCGCCATAAGATTCAGCATGAGGCCAGGACCAGTCATCAGCAATAATGAAAAGAATATTGGGACGTTCTGCAAGAGTGGCATGGGCAACGTCGATAAAGATATTCCCCCAGAAAAACAGGAAGATGCAAGCTGATAGGATGCGGTGCTTCATAGAATAGTTCTTTGAATTGTCCTGTATGTATTTATGAAAATTCCTGATGCCTCAACTATTTCTATACTTGATTGTGGCGACAATGTCAATTATATTGTCGCCAATAACAACTTAGTAAGCATTCAGATTTACTCAAGGAGCCTGATTGATGTCAGAACAGATAAAACCCGAACTGGACAATGGTGCTAATGGATCAATGACTTCGCGTCGAAATTTTTTGCAGGTGGCTGGTAGCGCAACTGCAGTTGGTGCCGGTGGAATGTTGATGCCAGGTCTGTTCGCGGCCGATACGGCTTCGGCTGGACAGAAAATAAGAATGGGAATTGTTGGCGGCCGATTCGGCTTAGGCTTCTATTTCCATGAACATCCCAATTCTGTCGTCACCGGGGTGGCAGAACTGCGACCAGAGCGTCGGGATCGTTTAAGCAAAGTTTATGGTTGTGATAAAAAGTATGACTCGATGGAAATCATGCTCAAGGAAGCCAAAGATATCGATGCGGTTGGTATTTTTACCGAAGCACCTAATCATGTCCCTCATAGTATCGCAGCGATGAAAGCGGGAAAGGATGTAATTTGTGCGGTTCCCGTAGCGATGAATCTGGAAGAATGTCAGCAGTTGATTGATGTCGTGAAATCAACCGGTAAAACCTTCATGATGGCCGAAACGAGTTACTGGCAGCAGAGTACGATTTCGGCTCGCAAGTTTTTTCAGGATGGGAAATTTGGCGATCTGATTTATTGCGAATCGATGTATCAGCATGATGGACTCGATTCTCTCTTCTTCGAAAACGGTAAAAAGACCTGGCGGCACGGTTTCCCACCGATGCACTACCCGACGCATTGCACTGCCCATTTAGTCGGTGTCACCGGACAACGACTGACCGAAGTCGTTTGCCATGGCTGGGGGGATGATAACGAAATTCTGAAGAACAACGCATACGATAATCCGTTCTGGGATGAAACGGCGATGTTCAAAACAGATACCGGCATGGGTTTCAATGTGCGAGTCTGGTGGCGAGGCGCACATCGCGGCGGCGAACGAGCCGAGTGGATTGGTGACGACATGAGCTTCTACGGACATCACCCCAACGGACAGGGACCATTGATTATCCGAAAAGGAAATCAAACCGAAAAAGATGACGCCGGGTTTGTCAGAAATTTGCCCAAGTTCGAAAACTACAAGCAGCCGAATTGGTGGGCAACCGAAATGCTCCCCAAGCCGCTACGCCATAACAGCGGACATCACGGTTCGCACACTTTCATCACCCACGAATTTATCGATTCGTTGATCAAACAACGAACTCCAGCCGTCGATGTCTACGAAGCAGTCGCATACACTGCCCCCGGCATCGTCGCCCATCAATCCGCCCTCAAAGGTGGCGAGTTGTTGAAGATTCCTGATTTCGGAAGGGCGTGTAATTAAAGGGAGGTGCTTGAGTGTGCGTGCCACGGCTCTGTGAGCCGTGCGGCGGCAT
Source organism: Planctomycetaceae bacterium (assembly GCA_015487825.1). Taxonomy (GTDB): domain Bacteria; phylum Planctomycetota; class Planctomycetia; order Planctomycetales; family Planctomycetaceae; genus Rubinisphaera. The sequence goes on along the minus strand of WFOZ01000688.1, from coordinate 951 downwards.
TTGCGTTTTATCTTTGGAAATTGATTCGAGTCAGATATGGCTGGTGAGCATCGTAAGAAACGCCGTGCAGTAAATGAAGCAGGGCATGCTCATTTCCTCACGTACTCATGTTGGAAGCGTCAGCCATTATTGGCGAAAGACCGTTCGCGTGGATGGGTCATAGAGGCGATGGAGAGTATGAGAAAAACTCAAAATGTCGCGATCTGGGCCTATGTTATCATGCCTGAGCATGTCCACCTATTGGTGATGCCGCGAGAGAAAACCTATGAAATGCGTCGAATTCTCGCTGCATTAAAATCTCCAGTTTCTCGTGCCGCAAAGCAGTTTTTGCTTGAACGTGGCGAACAGCTTTGGCTGGAGCGATTGACAACAAAACATGGGCGGCGTGAAACCTTTCGATTCTGGCAACCGGGAGGTGGTTTTGATTGCAACTTATGGAGTGAAAATCCAATCGAAAATGTGATTGATTATATTCATGCAAATCCCGTCCGACGTGGTCTTGTCTCGCGTCCGACAGAGTGGATTTGGTCAAGCGCGAGAGCATCTCTTGGAGAGAAAGATGTTCCTCTGAAGATTGACCAAGTTGACTTCAGGTGAAAGAAAAGCGGCAATTTCACGGCTCACAGAGCCGTGGCACGCATACAACTTTGACTAACCAGGCCACTTCTGCCCTGCAAACTGATGAAAAATGGAGACCGAAAAAAATGATGAATAATAAGCCTGAAGACCAACCATTTTTTGATTCAAACCATCAGCTTTCTCGACGGGATGCGTTACGGCTAACCGGAGTGGGAGCGGCTTCGCTTCTTGGAGGGGTGACGCTGAATGTTGGTCAGGCGTACTCTGCCGAGAACAAAAAGAAAATTCGTCTTGCTGTTGTCGGCGGGCGTTTCGGAGCCACATTTCACTGGCACGAACACCCCAATTGTGAAGTGACCGCGGTGACGGATC
>WFOZ01000687.1 GCA_015487825.1 Planctomycetaceae bacterium | reverse complement strand
GGAGCTTGGGAACGAGTTGAACCTGGCGCTGTCCAGCTAAATAAGCGACTACTCAGTGAGTTGATTGCCTTCTTGTAAACCAGGAAGCTCGTAATTTCCGGATGTCGGAGAAGAAGAAGGTCGGTCGAAGATTTACAACTTCTTTACCGCGGATTTGGCATGCAGCTTGTTGAACGTTCCAGTGCATAAGGCTCAATCCAGCCTGTTTGTCAGCTCACTTTCACCAGCTTCTTTTTGTGCTGTTATTGGTTAATTTCTTTGCGTGGTGAAATTATATCTACAATCTTGCAGGCAATTAATCCTGAGGCGATGTTAACCGTTAATGCCACCGGGCCAATCCATAGAAAACTGATCGGATCATTGGCAAGGCGATATTCCTGGTTGGTAACGGGATCGATTTTCGTAATGATCTCTGTGCCAAACATTGCGGGATCAATGCCAAGTTTTTCGTGCAGGAAGAAGACGACGGCCCCTGAAAACGCCAGGATTAATGCCGTTGCGATTCCCAGAATCATCCCAATCCAGACTCCTGCAGGACGTGGTGACCGAACAAATAACGCAAAGAAAAATAGCGAAAATAAAGGAGTGACAAACAGGTTGACGACTTTTGCAGTCACTTTCGTAATGTTCCCTTCAATGTTGCCAATATACATGCTGCCGAACACAATTGTTGCACCAATACTTAACGCGAGCAGGCGGGCAATCAGAATATGCTGTTTCTCTGATTTTGGTTTGAGGCCGAATCGATCAAGCAGGTCAGTCATCACTACAGCAGTGATGGAATTAACTCCTGAATCGATGCTCGACATTGCTGCTGCGAACATCGCTGCCACAACCAGTCCGGAGACACCCATCGGAAGGTGGAAAGCAATGAACAACGGGAAAAAGTCATCTGCATTCTCTTTCAGGCTTAATTTTTCAGGGATAAACTCAGGGTGTGCTTCGAAGTATCCCAGCAGTGCAAATCCGACAAGAGAAAGCACCATTGTCACCGATGCTCCTACAATCATTTGAGTACCGAGTGCTTTTCTCGCCGAGGAGGCATCGCGCGTTGACATAAATCGCTGAACCGAAACCTGGTCTCCACCGGCTGTGCAAACATACCAGATAAAGACGGAAAGAATGGTCCCGACGACTGTAATTCTTGTTTTGGGATTAAAATCGAAAACCGGCTGGTGATCCCAGTTTGCATGCCAGGCGGTGGGGAACCAGCCGAAGCCACCAAAGTCGATAGTGACCATTATGACAATCATCACTGCACCGCTAAACAGCAGAATCGTCTGCATTAAATCGGTAATGACAACTGCTCTAAGCCCTCCCAGTGATGTATAAAGAACAGCCACCGAACCGGTGACCAAGACAATTAAAGGAATCCATTTCGGTTCGATCCCCATCATTACGGTCATCGCTTTGGAGGCCAGATAAACCAGTAGTGTCATCCAGACCAGGCGCATCATCAGAAACATGATGACACCTAAAAGTCGTAACCCCAGCCCCAGTTTTTCTTCCAGAAGCTCGTAAGCACTGGTGACACGTTGTCGCATGTAAACAGGAATCAGCACATAACCTACAACCAGAAAAACCAGAGGTAAGGCAAACAGACGCGTTAGAAAAACAGGCCCTTTTCCCAAAACTTCACCAGGCAATGAAAGATACGTAATAGTGCTCAGAAGTGTCGCAAATAACGAAACTCCAATCAGAAACGGATTCATGTTCCCGCTGCCGACAAAATATTCTTTCGTCGATTCCTGATTTCGACTGAAATACCACCCCAGAGCAATTGTTGAAACTGCATAGACGATAACAATCGCCCAATCAATTCTGGTAAGTCCTACCTGCGGCGGCATGGCTGCGTCCTGTGCTTGGAAAACTACGTGCTGTTAATGAGGAAAGAAAAATCAATAGAGAACAGAATCTAGTCACGCTCCGGCGGCGGCATTGTCCTCATCACCCTGGGATGAGTCCGATTGTTGTGGAGCAGGTTCTTGCGAAACGTCCGGAGTATTGGCAGCATAGGTCCCCGGTTTAATCTGTGGACCGGTTTTATATTGTTTCAAAATTGACTCGAGGTGTTCGCTGTCCATCACTTCCATTTCAACCAGATCGCGTGTCATATGTTCGAGAATCTCTTTTGATTTCAAAAGTAAATCGTCCACAGTCGCCATGCACTGCTCGATAATTCGCTTCACTTCCTGGTCAATCTCCCGCAGCGTATCCTGCGAGTGTTCATAATCGGCAGAACCGCTGATTCCTCCTGCGAGAAATGGAGAGCGTCTTTGTGTCTGGTAATTTACGGTTCCCAGTTTCGGGCTCATGCCGAATTCTGTCACCATGCGTCTGGCGGTATCAGATGCCCGCTCTAAATCGTTTTGTGCGCCGGTTGATTGTTCGTTGAAAATGAGTTTCTCCGCTCCGAGTCCACCCAGCATGACACAAATACGGTTTTCCAGTTCCGATTGTGTAACCAGAAAACGGTCATCCTGGGGCCGCTGCATCATGTAACCCAAGGCTCCGAAACCGCGTGGGATAATCGAAATTTTATGGACTGGATCAACATGAGGAAGAGCACACGCCATGAGCGCGTGGCCGCATTCGTGGTACGCGACTCGCTGTTTTTCATCTTCTCTGATAATGCGGTTACTTTTTTCCAGCCCGGCAACAACACGTTCAATTGCTTCTTCAAATTCCGCCATTGAAACTGTTTTACGGTCGTTTCGGGCAGCAAGAAGTGCGGCTTCATTTGCCAGGTTTGCCAGGTCTGCACCGGAGAAACCGGGTGTCAGTTTTGCGATATGCAGCAGGTTGACCTTGTCGTCCATTTTTATTTTGGCTGCATGAACTTTCAAAATGGCTTCACGGCCTTTGAAGTCGGGATTATCAACAAGGACATTGCGATCAAAACGTCCCGGTCGCATTAACGCAGGGTCGAGTGTTTCGGGTCGGTTGGTTGCCCCCATTACGATGACACTTTTATCAGACGAGAAACCATCCATTTCGACAAGAAGGGCATTGAGTGTCTGCTCTCGTTCATCGTGACCACCAGGCATGCCGCTGCCGCGTGCCTTGCCGAGTGCGTCTAACTCATCGATGAAAATAATACTTGGTGCCTTTTCAATTGCCTGCTGAAATGTGTCTCGCACACGGGCAGCTCCCACGCCGACAAACATTTCGACAAAATCAGAACCGGAAAGACCAAAAAACGGAACGCCGGCTTCTCCTGCAACCGCTCTGGCAAGTAATGTTTTACCGGTGCCGGGAGGACCGACAAGCAAAACACCGCGCGGAATACGTGCTCCTAATGCCTGATACTTGGCCGGTGTTTTTAGGAACTCTACAATTTCCTGAAGCTCGCATACCGCTTCATCAATTCCTGCAATATCATTGAAAGTCGTTTTGACGTCGTCTTGCGAAATCAGTTTGCCTCGACTGCGACCAAACGACATTGCACTGCCTGCCCCGCCCATTCGGCGAAACATCATAATGAAGAACAGTACGAACAGAACCAGCATCAACAGGTATAACAGCGACTCAACCTGGGCAGGCGGCGAGGAGCCATCGTAATCAATTTTGTGACTCTTCAAATCTTCTTTCAGTGCCGCTAGAGTCTGATTGGGGATGCCGACAATATTGATACGAAATTTTTGAAGCTCTTTAGATTGATCCGCCGTTTTTTTCTTCTCACCGGAACTCGCGTGAGAGGTCGACTTGTCATTTTTACTCTCTTTTTTTTCTTTCTTCCCCAGACTTTTACGGTTAGCTGCTTCTTCTTTCGACATGTTTTGAAACGTAATCGAAGTGATTCCAAAAACAACTTCATGGACATTTTTGGAGTTGAATTCACCAGAGGCAAGCTTCGATTCGAATTCGCTCAGCTTGATTTTCTTACTTCGCAAATCGCTGGTGTAATTGGTAATCAGTGCAGCCAGAAGAACGCCACCAATTAACAGCACCCAGAACGTGGTACTGGTCGGTTTCTTCTTGTCATTTTTCGGGGTTTCCGAATCAGGGGAATCCGGCTGGTCTGAACCTTTATTCTCCGGCCCATACTGCTTTTGTGTCATTGAGGATTACCTGAGAATTCTATTTTAGCTTTGAGTAACAGGAACCACTGATAACTCCATCGAGCACAGATATTCAACATGGAATTACCGTGTAGATATGTCACTCTAAGCTCGGACTGATGCAGGGTCAACCGGTTAGCGGTCCGAAGCCGGGATGCTTGGAAGAAATCCTGATCAGTGATGGCTCGAAGAACCCAGAGAGCCTCAACAGCAGAACAAATAGCCACGAATATATATTACTAACGCTCAATTCTTTTGCGGCTTTCGCAAATTTCAAAGGTATCGATTTGGTTACGGCTATCAGAATGAACCAGCCGTGCTGGGTAGTCCGGATTTTCCGACTCAAGCGGGGCCACAAAATGAGCCTGTTCTTATGAATCGCGATTCTTATACCGCTCGCTGGCATTTTTGAGAGTTTTTCTCTCTTTGCCGGTGAGGCTTGCTTCCCCTTTTTCGTTGATCTTCTGCAAGATGCGATCCACCTCTGCTTCCAGTATTTCCGGAGATTCGTCGCGATAAATTTTCAATTTGGGGCCTCGCCGGGGGAGTCTGAAGCTTCCCTTCCCTGTGAACCAATTCACCATGGGGCTTAAACGCCAGCGGTATTTATAGTACAGGTAGCCAAACAAAGCGCCGCCCAGATGACCAGCATGGGAAATTCCATCAGGCGTGAAGTTTCCTCCCAGTTGTTTGAGGATGGGAAAGAGATCAAAAATAAGAATGAACCCCATCAACCATCGCATTTCAATCGG
>WFOZ01000686.1 GCA_015487825.1 Planctomycetaceae bacterium | reverse complement strand
CTATTGAATCTGATTCCAAGAGACTCCCTTGTTGCGTTTCGTTGCACGAGAATAGATAATCCGAACTTCAGTTTTCTATTTATTACCTGCACGTTTTCGCGATTCTCTTGGCGGGTAATTTTCATAACATCAAAATAGATATTGTTGAAACATCAAAGATAATTCGAGGTAGCGTGGATGGCCATTAAGTTTCGTTGTTCTGAGTGCGGGCATGGAATTAAAGCTCCTGATAAAGCTGCAGGTAGAGGGATAAAGTGTCCCCAATGTAGTGCTAAAGTGCGTGTACCTTCAGGTAAACCAAGAAAACGGGCCCCGAAAAAAAAGGAGCCGTCCAGTGAGGACAGCGCAGAGTTTCTGGCCAATCTGGATATGGACCGAATTGCCGAGGCTGATGTAGAGCTTTGTCAGAAATGTGCAGCCGAGATTCCTGAAGACGAAACGGCCTGCCCGGAATGTGGATTTGACCCTGCAGATCTGACCGTTGCAGGTCGGCGACGCAAGAAGATGGCCTCTAAAGGAATCGACCCTGCAACATATTACGAAAGAGTCTGGAAAGAACCGTTCTCCTATGCTCTTGCACATATCGGACTGGTATTCAAGACGGGTGCCATTCTATCGTTCTTCTTTCTACTTGCTGCATTGTGCGGATATTTTCTCATCTGGGTTGCAACAACCCCTCCCACTGCATTTTGGGTTTTAGTAACAACCGTTTCATTGATGATCCCGTTCGGCTGGTTGCTGACAGTACATCGTGAAGTAATACAACTGACACTGGAACGAAAAGATAAAATAAAAAAGATTCGATTTGATTTTGCTCTCTGCGGAATGAATGGAATAAAGTTCTTTGCCTGGGTCGTGGTTTTTGGTTTGCCTTTCTGGATTTTATTTGGTGGGCTGGGAGTTCTACTTGACTTTTCCGGTATCGCAATGGGATTGCCTATTGGTGCCGGGATGGCATTATTGGCAATTCTGATTCTAACCCCTCAGGCGATGTCTCATCTTGCAATGCCGGTCGAATCACCCGGTTGGCTGGTGCATAAAATCATCCCGACTTTACGAATCAGTTTTATGCCGGGAGTGATGTGGACGCTACTGTTTCTCTTAATTAATTTGCCCGTTATCGGTGCTGCTGCCACCGTTTATTTTGTAGGTGGTCAAAAACTTGAAGCTTTTGTAGCCGACCGCAAAGAAGAAGGCAAAATTCATACCGCCAAGGTAATGCTTGATGTTGCTGAAGATGCTACTTCGGAAGATTACAAGAACGAACTGATTGAGAAATACACAAAAGATGCCGCACTGACGCCCCCCAAAAAGGACTGGAATTCTATTATCCTGCCACTATCTCTGGGAGTAGTCAGTTGCTTCCTGTTAGGGTTTAGTAGCCTGGTGGTTGCCAGAGCAAATGGATTATTCACATTCCATTTGAAAAAAGCACTGAATCTGATCGGCTCTTTGAAGGAGAAGAAATACGTAAGAAAAGAGACAGAGGAAAAAATACGGACACGCAGGACGACGTTGCCCGCACCACCTTACAAACGGACCATGGCCATATTAATTGATGGTTTTGTACTAAATATTATTGTTGGCCCGATAGTGGGAATTACATATTATGTCCTGTCTTCCCTTGAAGTCGATTTAACTTCTGAGACAAATCTGGCCTGGATCAACGGAGGGCTTGGTTTAGTAGAGGTAATTATCGCCGGTATTTATTTTGCCAACTCCGAATCAGGAATGGAGCAGGCAACTGCCGGAAAACGATCAATGGGCTTGTATGTTTGTGATGACGAATACCGACCGATCTCTACCCTGCAGGGTTGGGGACGATTCTTTGGCTATAATCTCCTGCTTCCTCTCACCTTATTTATCAGTGTTCTGATAGCCCTGTTTCGTGAAGACAGAAAAACATTGCACGATATCATCACCGGCACTCAGGTTCGCATGGATAAACCGAAAAAAGTGAAGAAATCTGAGGACGATGAATAAACTCGCACGGGCTGGTATTGATCATCAGCCGTTCGGTCTTAGCCCACGGTTCCTCTCTTGGCCACATGAACTGGACGCTATCACATCAGCTGAATTGCTCGTGAATAACCCAAGATAAGGAGGGGCTTTATCAGAAAGCCGACCAAAGCCAATAAAAACACTTGCCGCATTGTTAAGTGTGAAATAGAGGGATCCACTTTCCATCGTGGTCCGCAAAAGCGGACCCTACAAACGGTAGCTTTAAGAATTCCAACTGCCTGGAAACGCAGCACGGCTGAATAGTTACTCCGTATCTAACAAAGTGATTAACCATCAATCGTGCAATAATAAGACCTGTAAGCCGTACAGGGGAAGCTCTTTTGAAGCTACTGCAAAAAGACTTTATTGCGTTGATCAAAATAGAAATCTTGTCTCTCCAAATGGTGCTCGCTGTTGGAATCCTCCATGCGATTCGGTTAGAATGAAGTACGGGCGGACTCGTCCGAAAAAGTGGCCCCACTCCCCCACCCCCTTGAAGTTCTTACCTTCGTTAAAACGCTCATCCCACAAAACAATAAATCATCTTTCTTAAAGGAGATTTCCGATGTCAGAAAAAGGTCGACGAGATTTTTTGAAAAGTGCAGCCGTGGCGACAAGCGGTGCAGCGATGATTGCGGCTCCTGCGATTGCCAAATCTCGAAAGAGTCCGAATGATCGTATTCGCATCGGACTGGTTGGCATGGGGGGGCGGATGAAGGCGCACATCGATGCCCTGGTCGAAATGGAAGATGAGAATGTCGAAATTGTTGCAGTCTGCGATTGTGATGAAAAGAAACTCAACACAACAACAAAACGTTACGCTGGGCTGAAAGATAAAAAACTGACTCTTTACAGCGACATGCGAAAGATGTTTGACGATCCTTCGATTGATGCGATCAGCAACGCATTGGGAGACCGCTGGCATTCGCTTTCGACAATCTGGGCCTGTCAGGCTGGTAAAGATATGTATGTCGAAAAACCTGGCACGCACAATTTATTTGAAGGCCGGCAGATGGTCGCAGCGGCTCGCAAATACAATCGCATGGTTCAACATGGGACACAAAATCGTTCCAGTCCAAATATTATGGAGGGAATGGCTAAGTTGAAGGAAGGAGTGATTGGCGATGTCTACATGGCTCGTGGACTGGATTACAAAATTCGTGGTAACCTGGGCCGTGTCAATCCAAGTCCAATTCCAGAAGGTTTGGATTGGAGCCAGTGGCTGGGACCGAAGCCGATGCGAGAATACAGCCAGTTTTGGCATCGACGCTGGTACTGGAATCTGGAACTTTCCAGTGGCTCTTTTGCGAATCAGGCTGTTCATGAACTGGATATTTTGCGATGGGGCCTGGGACTGAAAGATCATCCGACACGAGTGACATGCCTGGGGGGCAAGTTCGTTCATGAAGATGATCGCACTGCGCCAACTCATTTATCGACCACTTATCAATTCGGAGAAGAAGGGCCTTTGGTCACTTATGAGCATCGTTCCTGGTACACGAACAGCGAAGCGGGCTTCCGGGACAAATACCCGTTTGTGCAACCGGACTTTCCCGTAGGAACCATTTTCTTTGGTTCCGAAGGCTACATGATCTTTCCTGATTACAGCAGCTACTACACATTCCTTGGTCGCAAACGAGAGCCCGGGCCGAGCAAGTTCGATGAGAATCATCCAATGGAAAACAAGCCTCATTTCCAAAACTGGGTTGCTGCCATTCGTGCCCGTGACCACAAATTGTTGCGTGCAGATATCGAAGAAGGCCACAAATCGACAGCTCTCTGTCTGCTGGCACGTACTTCGTATCAGGTTGGTCGACCGTTACAGATTGATCCCAAAACAGAAATGATCATCGGTGATGATGAGGCAAACAATTTGCTCAACAAGCCGGACTATCGCAAGCCGTTTGTTGTACCTGATCAGGTATAGATATGAGAATCACCCATCCGATTTCTTAGTTTATCCTGCCAACTGAAGAGTTTGTTAACGCAATCATTCTTCAAGGAGATGATATGAAATATTCAATACGATGTCTGTTAATGTTGTTTGTCACGCTTAATTCTACGAGAGCGGTTACTGCTGATGAACCTGTTGAATTATTCAATGGAAAAGATTTGTCGGGCTGGAAGGCGGAGGGTGGTGCCCGCTGGGAAGTAAAAGGTGGCATCCTGATTGGTCGTCAGGGCCCCAAAAATGAGTCTGGCGATCTTTTCAGTGATAAAGCATACGATGACTTTGAACTGAGTGTCACGTATAAAATTATATGGCCGGCAAATTCGGGGGTCTGGTATCGTTATCAATCTGCCAAGAAAGCGTATCAGGCTGATATCCTCGAATACAAAAAACCTTTTGCACTTAGCGGCACTCTTTACTGCCCGGGCAAGCTGTTTCTGGCAACCAACACTGATGCCTCTACAATAAATCGAGAGGGCTGGAACAACTTAGTCATCCGGGCTGTGGGAAATCGCCACACTATCCTATTGAACGGAAAAAAAGTTGCCACTGTACAGGACGATTCATCTAAAACAGGTCGCATCGGATTTCAGATCCACGCTGGAGACCAATTCGGGAAAATGAAGATACTGATCAAAAAAGTCAGTCTTCAAAAAATACCGGGCTAACTCCAATAAAGGTAGAAATGTAACTATTCACCGTTGGCGTAGGGGCCGCTATTGCGGACCGCGATGAGGGGTGGATCTTCCTATTTCTGCGGTGGTCCGCAATAGCGGACCCTACATACAATCTTAATTTCTGCAATAACCAAACATTGCTGAATAGTTACACTTTTTCAGTTGTTTGTAAGGTCCGCAAATACTGAATAGTGACCAGATTTATTTAAAAACACCAACCGGACATACTGCGACGCAATCGCCGCAAGCGATGCAGTTTGATTCTCCCATACTGCGGTCTGCATCGAAGATAATGTGTGTGCTTGCGCCTCGTTCTGCCCGGGCGATAATATGTAAATCACCACATGCCTGAATGCAACGATCGCATAGAATACATCCATCGGGCTGTACCTGGATGTTGTCGGAAGATAGATCTTCTCGAACTGGCTTTTCCATCGTTTCGAAACGTTTGTCTCGAATGCCATGCTTGCGTGCAAGTTGAACAAGTTGGCATTTATGCTCTCCACCACACACATTCTCGTCGCATGGACCATGTTCGGCCAAGGCAAGTTCAAGAACAACTCGGCGCGACTGTTGGACAACGGGCAGTTGTGTTTCGACTTCCATCCCCTCGGCAGCCGGTGTCGAGCAAGCGGAAACCAGTCCGCGTCGATCGATCACGGCGACCGAACAGACGCGGCAAACTCCACGAGCAGGCCGACCGGGCAAAAAGCAAAGAGAAGGAATATGTACGCCCGCTTTTTTTGCGGCATCCATTATCGATGTGCCAGCGAGAACTTTTACCTCTGTGCCATCGATGGTTAGTGTGACAAACTGCATTGCAGACACCGATCCTCTCCAGTTGTATTAAGATGTTGTTCAACCAACTCCGGCCAATGCTTCAGGACAGAGAGCATACGCGCCGGCGATGCAACGCCAAGCCCACAAATTGATGTTAACTGCACCGCTTCTGCCAGTTCTTTCAGCAGCAGTATATCATCCTGATTAGCCTCTGTATTCATGATTCTTAACCAGATATTTGCCATCTGTACGGTACCAACGCGACACGGCGTACAGCGTCCGCACGATTCATCACGGAAAAACCGAATTGATTTCAGCGCCTCTTTCAGCAAACATTCCTGCTGAGAAATAATCCGGACCGTTCCGGTACCAAGCATTGTCCCAATCGGCTGCAAGGTACTTTGTAGAAATTCCGTGTCGATATACTCCGCAGGAATAAATCCGCCGGAAGGCCCGCCTACTGCCAAGGCCTGTATTTCTTCTCCCTCTGGTAAACCGCCTCCCATTTCCACAATATCTGCCAGACGTATCCCTAATGGTACTTCATAGATACCCGGTTTACGCACACTACCTATCAGCGAAACAAGTTTCTGTCCATGTCCATCTGCAAGAAACCATTCAGCTCCGTTTCGAAGAATTGAAGGCAGCCAGCTTACGGTTTCTATATTTTGCACAAGTGTGGGCCGCCCCCACAAACCGCGTTCGGTCGGAAACGGAGGCCTCAACTGCGGTTCTCCCCGGCGAGATTCCAAAAATTCGATCAGAGCTGTTTCTTCACCGATAACATATAAATCAGGCCCGGTCACAATTTGAATATTGGGTAAAACGGCCTTGTCTACTGTTTGGCGTAATTGCTCCAGCGCTTCTGTTAATGCGAGTTGACCTTCTTCACACTGGGATGTCACCACAATAATTACATCAGAAGCCTCAATCGTCCAGGCGGCAATCGCGATACCTTCTATTGTTACTGCTGCATGATTTCGCATCAGATAACGATCTTTGAAAGTCTCCGGTTCTCCTTCCAAACCATTCACAACCATTACACGCGGACCAGGTTGCAAACGAACGCTGTCCCATTTCATCGCTACGGGAAAGAACGCTCCACCATAACCCTGCAAACCGCTGGTGCGAACAGTTTCAAGCACTCTTTCACGATTATTTTCGGCCAGTATTCGATGGAAGGTTGTAAAAGGCATATCTGCTTTGACAGAAGTTAATCCCGGCATCACTCCGGTATTCAACATGCCGTCTCCGTTACTGAATTCATCCGGTAACGAACAGTAGAAGCTGGCCGTACCAAATTCCGCAGCAACAATGCCGTTCGATGGCATATTAGCAGCAACTTCTGCCGGAAGATCACTTTTTTGCAATACGGGCAGTTCGATTAAAGAAGTAATCGAAGATTCCGGACGGCGTTTCAGTCCGGCAATGGAGCGCCCAATGTAGTCAAGTCCCGGAGTCACTATATTCATCGCCAGAATTGCATACATTTCTGCACCGGGAATTTGCGTATAAAGACGACAGCAAACTCCGATCGTAGCGGCCCCGATACCGAACAAGAGTCCTCCGATACGGGTTTTGGGAGTTGTAACCGGATCGGTTGTAAAAAACAGCGCAAGCAGCAGCGTATTACTGCTGAAGAAATACATCACCGGGTCCATCGCCCATGGTGCGTGACCAACCACGTCCGCCCCTGGAGGCAATGCCAGAACCAATAACGGAACCGCACAAATCATCGCGATAGCCGCATCTCGTTTTTTCACAACAAACCATAACAGCAGAATACCAACCGGAATGAGAACAAAATCGCTGGTCTCGCCAATCGCACCGCGTGTAAATCCGAAGAAGACATCACTAAGATAAGGTCGCATATGACCGCCAGCATCTTTGAACAAGGCACTGGCACCACTGACACTGTCGACTTTATTCCACGCCCCATGCACAGCAGGATCGATAAACTCCAGTACGGCAACAGCGGTACGGCCCAGCGCAGCCGGGTTGAAAGGATTACGCTTTAACCATTTCCAACGATATTTTCCCGGCAACTGCGCAAACAACACTCCAACGATAATCATATAGACCGGCGTGGTTGCAGAGAGCGTCAACCCCAATAGCAGCCCGGTCACCAGACTTCCCGGGTGAAATAACTGAAAAGGTTTACCTGCAAGCATGCGAGGTAGCGCCCCCGCAACCATGCAGCCTAATACAGAAACAGCCAATACTAAAGCTGCGTTCGGGCCAAACTGCCAGATCCCAAATGCAGTGGGTGGAATGAGCAGCGCAATAACACACCATTTTGCACCGAGTCGACCACGCAGATTTTTCAGTTTATTGATAATTCCGGTCATTATTTTACGGCCTCCTCTGATGAACGATGAGTTTTCAGGCTTTTCAACAGCGATGGCCAGTTTAATTGCTTATCTTTACCATGTTCATACCATTTGTAAACTTCACTTGAACCGTGGCACTTACTGCACGAAGAAACAAAGTCCTGATGACATACCATGCAACTCGATGGCCTTGCCCGGGCAAGCACAATGTGCTTCAGTGCTGCAGTGGCATCACTCCCAGGCTGCATAAATTCTTTAGTATGAGTTTCGGGAGGGTGATCATGGCAAGTCTGACAGGTATCGACGGTATGGCAGATAAAACAGCGATTTTCGTTAGAAAGTTCACTGCGACCATGCTTCTCTCGCCAGAACGAGTCGTGATGACTTTTGGGCTGCCGGGAGATTCCTTCGGAATTAAGGAGTTCTCCACTTTTATCCGGCTGATGACACTCGTTACAACGTCCCTGCTGCCACCAGACATGAGCACTTTCCCACGATTCCGGTTGGATAATATCCGGCGTTGTTGCGCGGCTCCATTTTATACTGGTCGCAGCACCACATACCACGACAAATATCCCCATCAAAACAAGTCGGCCTAATCGTTGTCGCTGATTCATTTTTTATCGCCTCCCGCTCCCGATAGAGCACATCGAAAACCGATGTCAAACGCCCGATACCCCGGTTCCCGCAAATGCCCGGAGACGCATCGAACCTGTGAGGGATTACTGTTTGAACTGCCTCCCGCAACAAAGCCTTCTTCAGTCCACTCGGCGACATTTCCAGCCATATGAAGGCAACCAAATGGCGAAGCACTCTTTTCAAAAGAAACCGCCTTCGCCGAGTACACGTGCCCGTCATGCTCCGACCATTTTTCGCCACCGGAGTTCACTTTTGCAGGGTCCCATTCGTTCCCCCAGGGCCAATGCCGGGCATCGCTGCCACGCGCTGCCTTTTCCCATTCCTGGCGAGTCGGTAATCGCTTCCCGGCCCAACGGGCATAG
>WFOZ01000685.1 GCA_015487825.1 Planctomycetaceae bacterium | reverse complement strand
GCATTTTGGCGACACATTACCGGCGACAGCCAACTGCGGTGGATCGGTCCTGAGAAAGGAGCGATTCATCTGGCGACTGCTGCGGTTGTGAATGCGGTTTGGGACTTATGGGCCAAGGCTGAAGGGAAACCGGTCTGGCAACTTGTTGCAGAAATGAGTCCGCAGGAATTCGTGAAGTGTATTGATTTCCGCTATCTGACCGATGTTTTGACTCCTGAAGAAGCGTTTTGCATGCTGGAAAAGTTGCATCCCGGCAAACAAGACCGCATTGCAGAAATGAAGCGTGACGGCTACCCCGCTTACACAACTTCAGCCGGCTGGCTCGGCTATTCGGATGATAAACTGAGAGAGCTTTGCAGGGCAAGATTGGCAGAAGGTTGGGATGTTTTCAAAATAAAAGTTGGTCGCGACCTGGAAGATGATCGCAGACGGTGCAGAATTATTCGGGAAGAAATTGGCCCGCATCGCCGATTGCTGACCGATGCGAATCAGGTTTGGGAAGTCGATCAGGCGATTTCCTGGATGAAACAACTAGCCGAGTTTGATCCCTGGGCAATCGAAGAACCAATCAGCCCTGATGATGTTCTCGGCTACGCGAAAATCGCCAAGCAACTCGCACCAATCCGTGTTGCGGGGGGCGAACACTGTGCCAACCGGGTTCTATTCAAACAGTTTTTGGAATCAGGAGGGATTCAGGTTTGCCAAATCGATGCGTGCAGATTAGGCGGCGTTAACGAAGTGCTGGCAGTGCTGCTACTGGCAGCAAAGTTCGATGTCCCGGTCTGCCCCCACGCAGGCGGAGTCGGCTTGTGCGAATATGTGCAACACCTTTCGCTAATCGATTACATCTGTGTCAGCGGAAAACTCGAAGACCGCATGACCGAACACGCAGGCACGTGCCACGAGCATTTTCTGAATCCGATTGTCATCAAAAACGGACGATACCAGGTGCCAACCGCACCCGGTTACAGCATTACCATGTTTGAGGACTCCATTAATAAAGCAAGATTCCCAAGCGGTGAATACTGGCAGGAGTAAGATGAAAACCGTAGGATGGCGCGTTTGTAGCCATCAAATACAGTTTCCATTTTGTGAATCTAACGCCGGTGAAGCTGTTACCAAATCATAATAATTCCGAGTCTTTTCGTAGCTATTTAGCGATTCAAGGAGAGGGTGGCTGGGGACAAATTGTCGGAACATAGTGCGAACAGTTGACGACACGGCTGGCGACAATTTGCCCCCAGATGTAACGAGATTTCCATTTCTGGGGGCAGATTGTGCGAAAGTTATCCGGACATTCATACCTTTCAAATAACAATCTGTCCCCAGCCACCCATCACTGAATAGTTACGTCTTTTCTATCTTTGAACGCAACTCGGCACGCGAAGATGGGTGCAAGCACGCCATCCTACGATAAAGACGTAACAATAACTGAGAAAGTGACCATTATTGTTCGAGTGATAATTGGCTATTTCAAGGGAACTTTGCCGTTGAGGTAGCGCCAGTTTTTGAGGTAGGAAATTAGATCGACCATTTGTTTTGGGGTGATGTTTTTCTCTAATCCTTTGGGCATGAAGGAGACGCCGTCGGAGGCGAATTCTTCGATGTCGTCGCGTTGTAACGTGACGGTTTCTCCCTTGGCCTGTTTGAGCGTGATCGCAAAGGGAGTCTCTTCTGCAAGAACTCCCGTGTAAACTTTTCCTGCGGTTGTGACTGCGGTGTAACTGAAGTAATTGTTATCTATCGCACGGTTCGGGTCGAGAATATTTGTCAACAAATCGGAAGGACGTTTGACGCGGGTATCGCTGATATCCGGTGCGACAGAAACTCCATCGTTTCCAATACGATGGCACGACGAACATTGAGATTTGAATATCTCCAAACCCCGCTCAGGAGAGCCATGTTCCAGGTCTGTCATATCTGCCTGGGAGAGAACCTTCAGATAATCTGCGATCAGTTTCTCCAGATTTGTATCTTTTGTTTTAGCCTGTAATTTTGCATACAGGGCTTTAATATCCTTATCTTTCGAGCGGCTTAACACGCGAATATGCACAGCAGCGAATTCGCGAAAGTTTAATTCACCGGCATCCATCGCTGAAAGCAACGCAATGGTTGCCTGTTTGCTTGAAAGAGAAAAGTCGATCAACTCTCGCCGTATTTGCGGAGATTCGGAACGAATCATTTCCACAAATTCACCAATCACTTTTTCACTTTCCGGGATCGCCCGCCCGCGCAATGATTTCAAAAATTCTGCTCGCACATCGGCTGGTAACTGGTGATTCTGAATAAAGCCCACCAACAGCCCGGTCACTTCATCCCCCGGTATAAAGCGAACTGTTTGTAACGCCTGGATTTTCAAATCGTGATTCTTATTCTGATTGGCATCTCCAATTAACTGTTTGGAATATTCGCGGTATTCATTGGGAATTTTCTTTGAAACATTGTCCATATAGGATAAGAGAGACCTTCCCCGTGATTGCATCCCTTCCCCTAAGCCCAATAGTGTGATGGAAACGAGTTTTGGGTCTATATCAAAATCTTTCTGAAGAATGAATAAAATTGAAATCCACGCAGTCATTTCCTTTTCTTTATCATCGTTCGTGCGACCAATCAAGTACGAAATCTCCCGAAGATATTTTTCCTGCGACTCCTTATGCAGTTTTTCACGATATACCGTACCATCTACATAAGCTAATGAATGGAGCTGCTTCAGGTTGCTTCCATGAAGTCCCAATAATGAAGCGGTCCTTGTCCAGGGATCGAGTGGATTAGTAAGAATACTTTTACTGACATTGTATGCAAAAAGCTTAATCTGATCAGCCTGCGAACGCAGTACAAGCATCGCCTGATAGCGCACATGTGGGTGCTTATCCTGTAACGCACCAATTGCCGCCTTGGTCAGAGCAGGGTGGGTAATTTGGGAACTTGCTGCATCGCCAGTTGCAGAAGGATTTAATCGGGAATCGGAAATTTTCAACGCATTGAATCTGACTTTTGGATCTGCGTGAGCGATGCCTGCGAGCAGTTGTTTGTCGCTCAATGAGTTTAACTGATCGAGCAAACGCAGGGCAAGAATATAAGCAGCCGGTTTGGTTTTCGGATTCAACAATTTGGCGAGCTCGGGAGCAACTGAAGCATCTTGACGTTCAACAAATTTTCGATACGCCACGTCCCGCTGCCAGATATTATTGTGTTGTAACCATTGAATAAGTTGGTTGGTCGAAGCATTTGCAGGAAGAATTGTTTCTGAAGTCGGGCGCGATAATTCCTTTCCTGTCTGAGACAATCTCCAGAGGCGTCCCAAATCGTTACCGAGTGTGAGATCGGGACGATTTTTCAATTCGTCCGGCATGAACTGCGGATGTTCAATGACCGCCCGATACATATCAATCACATATAAAGCACCATCAGGTCCGGTTCGAAGATTGACGGGTCGAAACCATTCATCCGGACTCGCCAGGAATTCTTTCGGCTGATACGGATTGACTGCACTGAAGGTCGCGCCATCAATTTGTAATTCATCCTGATGCACTAAATTCGCTGTCGGATCACAAACAAACATTCGGTTTAAGAATTTCGCAGGCATTGCATCTCCCTGATAGATATGTACGCCACAAGCAGCTGAATACTGACCGGCGTGCAGGTTGGATGTCGTCCAGTTCGCCGAAAGAGGGAAGAGTTTTGAGTTCACGCCTGAGGGAGAAATATCCTGTATCAACGAACGAATCGGCAACTTCGGCTGCTGTTTCAAATGGTGATATTGCAGCATAATCTGCATTGCTGGATTTCGATTGGAGCAGATAATACGGTTTCCCCACGCATCGAACGACATTCCATATTGCCCGTTGCCTGCGATTGCTTCACACGCACCGGTTTGTGGATGGAAGCGAAAATCGCGACCACGCAGTTGGATTGGTTCTTTCAATTGTGGCCAGTCTTTACGCACTACATTGACGGCACCGCCTCGCAAACCGTTGGCGACATAAAACCAGCCATCTGGTCCTAACGTTAAATGATTGGCACGTAATTGAGGATTCTTTTCCGCAAACCCATCGAGCCAAATTTCGCGATGGTCAACTTTGCCATCGCCATCACGGTCAATCATCCATTCAATTTTTCCAGAGAGCGTCACAATCACTCCCCCCTTCCAGGGAAACATACCTGTGACAAACAGAAGCTCATCTGCAAAAACGGTTGATGAATCGTAAACGCCATCGCCATCTTTATCTTTCAGAATTTTGATCAGCGAAATCGGTTTCTCCCCTTCTGCAGGACCGTTCGGGTAGTCTCGCATTTCTGCTACCCACAACCGCCCGAACTCATCGAAAGCGATATCAACCGGGTCAATCACCACCGGTTCCCGGGCAATATTCTGAATAGAAATTCCATCAGAAACAACAAGCGTTTTTTGCTCCTGTTCAACGCCAAGCGGACCATCTGCATGTAAAGAGGCAGTTATCAGAAATATTCCAAACAGCATTGCAAGCAGTGTAACAGGAGAGTGAAGTAAGCGATTTGACGAGGATGTCATCTCAAAAGCTCCTTGAATCGACGGAAGGTTCTACAGGTAGGTAAATCAGTCACCCAAGATGGTGTCGTACTTACTCGGGTGGAATATATTGTATTTCCTGATCAGCTGCGACACAATGCTCAGGCGGCCAAGCGGCAAGCTGACCTGGTTATTCAAGACATAAACAGAATCGGTCAGACATCCTTTGTGACCTGTGCTGCTAACGTTAAAAGTTCCTCGTTCCATCACACCTTCAGTTTTTCAGTTTGTTGTAGGATGACGTGCTTTGTAATACGTTATTGGCCTGTTTCAGCTGTACGGTATGCCATAACATCTTGTGGATTGAGTTGGCCGTTGTGCAGG
>WFOZ01000684.1 GCA_015487825.1 Planctomycetaceae bacterium | reverse complement strand
TTGCCTCGGTGGTTCACCACTTTCTTTTTCGTGGTAAAAATATCCTGCCACTTTTGCGGCCCCTATGCCAAAGCTGTATATTTACATCTACTTTTCTTATCCCTGCGTTGAAAACTGTTTACGATCAATCGCCGAACATATTGCCCAGACCTCCCAAAACAGAACCTTCGCCTTTGTTACTTCCTCCGGCTGAAGGAGCATGCTGCAATATGCGATCAGCCATTCTGGAAAAAGGCAGCGATTGCAACAGCACTGTTCCATGCCCGGAAAGAGTCGCCAGGAACAACCCTTCCCCACCAAAAAACATCGACTTCAGATTGCCTGCCCGTTGGATGTCGTAAGAAATCCCATCGGTAAATGCAACAATACAACCGGTATCGACTCGCAAAGTTTCACCCTGCAATTTTTTCTTGATGATTGTCCCGCCCGCATGCACAAACGCTTTTCCATCGCCAACCAGCTTTTGCAGAATGAATCCTTCTCCTCCGAAAAAACCTGCTCCCAGACGTTTTTGAAATGCAATACTCAGTTTCGTCCCCTGAGCTGCACAGAGAAACGCATCTTTCTGGCAAATGATAGAACCACCAATCTTCTCCAGATCAAGCGCAACGATTCTTCCCGGATAGGGAGCCGCAAAGGCTACTCGTTTTTTCCCATGACCATGATTGGTAAAGTGCGTCATGAAAATTGATTCCCCCGTCAAAACGCGCGCCCCTGCACTAACCATCTTGGAAAAAAATCCCTGATTGGCCTGGGAACCGTCTCCCATTTTTGCCTCAAATTCAATGCCCTGTTCCATGTAGTTCATGGCACCGGCTTCTGCAACAACTGTTTCACCTGGATCAAGTTCGATCTCGACAATCTGCAAATCATCGCCGAATATCTCGTAATCAATTTCATGAGATTGCATCTGTTTACTCCAGAAAATTCTACTTTTTTTTAATTTACCAAACTGGCCTGACCTGATGAACCGGGCAGATCGATCAACTCAATCCTGATCGGTGCGTTACTTCTTTCGGTATTTTTTGCAGCGATCATGACGCGATGTCTTCCTTTGGGTAGTTCCATTTGAATCTGATTATTCATCTTCAGTTCTTTGTTGCCAATCCAAATCCTCAATGCTTGTGGATTTTCGATTTTCAGTCCGATTTTCCCTGCACTGACGACATCAATTTCAAACCGCATCAGTTTCTCAGAAATATTGGAAACACCTCGCGTCGGGGCTAAATCTGCAATTGGAAACGAGCCATCGACCAGACTGTAGACTGTCGCCCAGGAGAATAATGGATCGTCCCCAGTGGCGTATTTCATACCGTGATGCCTGATTGCATCATTAACCGCCCGAATATTATTCCCGGGGATTATCACCTTCCAGGTTCTTACGTAACGTTGTTTCGAAACGACAAGTTCACCGGTTTTACCCAAAGCCGATAAAAATCGAACAAGATCAATCATTTCATCCCGTCGTAATTTGCTGGTCAAATCCGCAGGCATCAACGATACAGTTGTATTCTTGATGAATTCAACATCTTCCATCGAAATCGTTTCGACTTTCCCCTCGGCATCGCGGATTTGAATTTCCTGTTCATTCCTGATCAAAGGGACTCCCGATTTCACCAGACCATCGACAGTCACCACCTGCACGCTGTGATATCCTTCCTTAATTTTGTCACTTGGCAAGATTAACGATTTGATCAGATAATCGACCGGTGCGCTCGCACCGATACTGCTTAAATCCGGCCCGACTTTCCCTCCGGCTCCGCCGATCGCGTGGCACTTCATACAAAGAAGTTTATCTCGACGATAAATCGCTTCGCCTCGCTGAATGTTGCCTAATTTGATGACATCGGCAACCAGTTTTTGCAGCTCTTGCGGACTCATCTCTTTACCAACCGGATCAAGTTTTCCCGCCTTCTGAAATGCCGCAATCAATCCGGGATTTTTTTGAGACAGGCTCATTGCCCGCTGCACGCCAATGGTTGCGATCTCAGGCGATAGAGTCGCTTTCTGCAGGGCTTTGGCTAGAAAACGAGGTCCCTGCCTGCGAGCCAGAAAAGGAGCCAGCACTTCATTCACATTGATGTTATCCGGAGGATCCTGAAGAAGCGAAACAGCCATTCTCGCAGCTAAAGGCAAGTTGATGTTAATCAGCGCATTAATCGCAGTGGTTCGTAATTCGGGTAGCCGTTTTCCATTGGCAATCGATAACAGATATTGCTGATTCTCTTTCCCTCCCAGTAATGCTAAAGAACGAGATGCTTCTCCCCGAAGACTCATCGGCTGTTTATTATCTTCAATCATGCGTTTCAGAATGGTGCTCGCTGATTGAACTTTCCACAATCCTGCCAATTTAGCTGCAACTAAACGAATTCCCATTTGATTAGAACTCAGCAGGTCGATGACTGCATCCAAAGA
>WFOZ01000683.1 GCA_015487825.1 Planctomycetaceae bacterium | reverse complement strand
GTATTTTCTATCCATCTCGCTGTTCATTTCGGTTAAGCAGGGGAGATAAAAGTAGAGCCAGACATTCCAGCCTGACGATGAAGGAGTTCGTATTCATTCATCCTGTTATTTGAGTATAGAAGAGATTAACAGATAAATCGAGCTTTATAAACAAACCTGGCTGAAATAGAATGAACGGACGTTTGCTTCACTTTGGCAACTTTTCATTACCAGATATAATCATGAATAAAAACAATCTGCTTTTTATCTTCGCAATCCCTTTTCTGTTGATTACTTCGGCGCAGGCTGAACCGAAAGAGCCTCCCACGCTTGAACAACTGAAAGTACAGGCTGGCAAAGCGATTTCTGAAGAACGAAGTGCGGATGCGATAAAATTATTAAATGAGATTGTCAAACAGGACCCGAACAACGCGCCTGCCTGGTACCGACTTGGTTGCGAAAATTTTCGGATTGGAAAGTTTAAACAGTCGGTTGCCAGTTTCGATCAATATGTGAAACTGGAGCCCGCTGCAGAACGAAAACTGTGGGAGCGGGGGATCTCTCACTATTATGCGGGAATGTACAAGGAAGGAGCCGAGCAGTTCGCGCTCTATCAGACTTATCACGATAACGATGTCGAAAACTCTGTCTGGCGATACATCTGCATGGCCAAAACGGAAGGGCTAAAAAAAGCTCGCGAAGAAATGCTGCCTATTAAAAACGATCCCCGCATTCCACTAATGACGGCGTACGCCTTGTTTCAGGGAAAGGCAACGCCGGAAGATGTATTGAAAAAAGCGAAAGAAGGCGATCCAACTGAAGAAGTTCTTGCAGGACGCCTGTTTTATGCGCAGTTGTATCTCGGCTTGTATTACGAAGCCCATTCCCAGCCGAAGCTGGCCCGCAAATACATCACGCAGGCCTGGAAAGACCACGAAAAAACAAAGCCTATCAGCAGATACATGTGGAACGTTGCCCGTGTTCATGCTCAGTTGCTGAATCAAAAAAAAGAAAACTAGTGCATCTTCAGTCCTTAATTTTGGGGTCGATACTATCGGATAGTGCGACAACGGAGCACGGACCAACAAAACTCAACCCCCAATTTAAGGCCTGAAAAGGCACTAGGAAGAGGCTGCAACGCACGACTGCTTCGTCAATTAAAAACAGCTTCTGAATCGATTTAATCCGATAGTGCGACATCGGAGTACGAGCCATCAAAACTCAACTTCCAATTTATAACCTGGCAAACCACTGCACTCTTGTTATTTCTTCACGGTCGGTGCATACTTTTGCTTAACCATAATTCTTACGCGATGCCTTTACCCTTGAAAGGGGCATGTTGTGCAACGATTAAAACATTCTTCGATAATCTTCCTTGCCTGCTGTTTCTCTATGGCCGCTTTTCTTCTCGGCATGGGAGGCAATTCTGTTCGGGCTGACGAAAAAATACGAGAGCTGGCTGTTTTTCTGCCAGAGAATATCAATACTGTTTCCATTGTCAGGTTTCAGGCATCGTCTTCATCCGACAATAAAGCAAATGGTAAATGGAACAGGATGCTTAGGGAGCATTTTGGCGATGAACGCAGTGGCTTCCTCGGATGGGGCAACACCCTTCTGGTTGGCTCGCTGTTTCATCCATCGGTTCCGGAAGAAGCCTGGGCAACCGGAGTGATGCATCTGCCGGAAAATATCAACCTGAAAGCAATTGCAATTGAACTGGACGCCACAATCGATTCCCTCGCCGGGCAACCGGTGTTAATAACACCAAGAGGAAATATTGTTGCAACGCTTCCTTCAAATGTTATTGGAATCTACCGCCCCGGCTTACGGCAGGATGCAGCGAACTGGATAAAATCGGCTACAAAAAAATCAAGCATTACCATTAAGCCTTATTTACAGGAAACTCTCGACAAGCCGGGCGATTTCGTTTTGGCGCTGAATCTTGAAAACCTGCTTGCCCCGAAATTTGTTAAATCGATCATCGAAAAGGATGAGAGGTTCGCCAGGCATCAGAACCTGGTTGACAAGATGGTTCCTCTGGTAGCAGGTCTGCGTGGTGTCACCTTGTCGGCTACAACAAAAGAGACAACGACTGAATGTCTGGTGACGCTTGATTTCTCCAGCGAAGTTGGCTCGCTGGTCAGTGTGGTGACTGTCTCTTATACACATC
>WFOZ01000682.1 GCA_015487825.1 Planctomycetaceae bacterium | reverse complement strand
GAATCGTTTACGAAATCAAATACCAATTCCCCCTACAAACACAGACTTTTCATAACCAGCGGGAATCGCTGGCTACACAGACTGTTCTACTTAACTACGATCTGCTGGAGTATTTCCGCCTGTTATTTTGAATTGGATGGTTCGGCCCGGCTGATTGATCCATCGGGATTGAATTTCAGTTTGGCTGGTTTCTTGGGAGGCCAGGAATTCCACAAAGAAGCGATCAGCAAAAGAGCCAGTCCTCCGTAAACTGCAAAAGGCCAGGTAAAGACAAACTTGCCGAGCATCAGAAGAATTGCCCCGAATAACCCGGCGACAAACAGACCATATTTCCCTCGCCGCCTGGCTCTGATGAGCAGGCCGCCTAACGAAAAGGTCAGGCACATAGCGGTCAGTGGAAAGAGATAGAGCGTCTCCATTAAAAAGGCCAGGCCCATGGAACTGATCAGCCCGGCATAGGCAGGCATCTGGCAGGGGCAAGCCAGTCTGGGTAGCAAAGCAACCAGCAGGGCCGGTACGGCACTCAAAAAATCACGCCATCGCATCGATGAGTCTCGATTATTCATCCCGTTTCGCCCCGCGGTTCGGTCAAAATCGGCATTGCCTACTCGATATCGACAGATAACATCTCACCATTCAAAGGAAGTACAGATTTAAGTCTTCACATTGAATTGTTATCAAAAGTATTCGGTTGAGCAAGTTTCCCGGTGTCTGTAATTTCTGGAATTAAGCTTCAACCGACTTACCAATTCGGGAAGAGTAAAGCAGTAGTCCTCCTATGGAAGCCATAATCAACAGACAAAGGCCCCCGGAAAGATAGTCGTTCATTTTTAGCAACGATTCACTATCCTGGATCTGCTCCATTATTTCGGGAGATGCCTGTATGGTGGCAATGTTATACATGGCAAAGGCGTCAAGTGTTGCTACAACCAGTAGCATTATACCGGTATCACGTCTCCACAACCTGAAAGGAGTGATCAGAATGTGTATTAACTGAACGACGCATATGATTCCAAAAAATACGGCAAATACCATCCATTTGTTTTCTGTAGAAAAATCATCATCCATTTTGGCAAATGAACCTAAAGCGATGGCATTAAAAAAAATACCGGAGATGACGCATAGTATTACTCTAAATATCGTTCTCAACTTGCTCATCGATGCCCTCCTGCTTACTGAAAAAATCGTTTGCTTTGGGACGGAAGAGGAAGAACAGGATTATGAAGTAAAACAAAATTGATGGTGCCATCACCAATTTAATTGGTGATGTTGCCAGTCCGATAATGCTGCCAACGCCTGCCCAGATTACATATAACCATCGACTACCGTTCGAGCCTCTAAGCATTCCGACGCCGGTAAATATCAATATCAGTAACCCGGCATACAGTATGAAGTATTGTATGGGAACTGGGATCGGAGACAGAGCCATTATTTTCTCTGTCATCTCCAGAGCTTTCGGGTTATTCATCAGCATCACCTGCGAAGGGAGGCTGAGCAACGCAGAAACAATTAAAAACCATGAAATAATTGAGACTGAAAGTGGTCGCTGCTTCATTGTTGTCCCTTTGAAAACGGGTCGTTGACACTCTTGAAAAGTAAACTCTGTAAAAAGAAGGCAGGCAGTCTAATGTGGCCAGATATACATATATATTAACTTGTATTGTGTTATTCAAGTCTACTCAACCAATACCTTGTATTACTAACGGTCATTTTCTTTGCGACTTACGCAAATTTTTGAGGTTCCATTTCGGTTATGGCTATCAGAAGGAACCAGCCGTGCTGGGCTATTTCCAGATCAGTTTCCCTAGAAACTGGCGAGCGTCCATTAACAGGCTGAACAGGATCGGGACCAGTAGCAGCGTGAAGCCGGTCGAGATAATTAAGCCGCCCAGCACAACACTGCCCAGTCCGCGGTATAATTCGCTGCCTGCTCCGGGGAAAAGCACCAGCGGTAGCAGACCGAGAACCGTTGTTGTGGTTGTCATAAAAATGGGGCGAATACGGGTGCGGATTGAAGCCAGGATTGCTTCTTGAGGCGGCATGTTTTCTTCACGAATCAGCACCAGTGATTGATGAATAATTAAAATCGGATTATTGACGACCGTTCCAATAAGAATGACAAAGCCGAGCATCGTTAAGACATCGAGTGCCTGAAACAGAAACAGGTTCAATACGGTTAAGCCAAGAATCCCGCCAATCGCACCAAGCGGGACACTTAAAATAATCACCAGCGGATACAACCACGATTCAAACAACGCCGCCATCAGTAAATAGGTTATCAACAAAGCGAGTGCAACATTAAAACTGATCGCGGCCCATGT
This sequence comes from Planctomycetaceae bacterium, assembly GCA_015487825.1. Classification (GTDB taxonomy): domain Bacteria; phylum Planctomycetota; class Planctomycetia; order Planctomycetales; family Planctomycetaceae; genus Rubinisphaera. The sequence continues at coordinate 143 of WFOZ01000682.1, read as the reverse complement.
TTTGCTTAAACGGTCAGCCGTTCCTGTCAGGTTGATGCGGTACGCTCCGCCGAGTTGTCCCGACTGATACATCGGCTGCACAATTTTTGATTGAATCGTTTGCATTGCATCTTCGAGAGCCATTTCGGGCGGCGGCGATACTT
>WFOZ01000681.1 GCA_015487825.1 Planctomycetaceae bacterium | reverse complement strand
TGCTTGCAGGCTCTACTACTGCGGACAACCACAGAAATAGGAGGATCCACCTCCCATCGTGGTCCGCAATAGCGGACCCTACGCCAACGCTGAATCGTTACAACCAGTATTCAATTAGCTATTCAGAGTATACTACTCGCCGATGAAAAGGGAACCTCTACCGATAATGAAGGCTGGAGATTGGAGCGAGTGGAGCAAAGCAGGCTCTGGCGTGAACTGAGTTTCACACTCTGGAGTTTTTTTCACGCACGACGAGTTGGGAAAGCCATCGTACTTTTTGTGCAAGCGATGGCTACCAGAATAAGCATCGTGCCGGGACTATTTGACACCGGCTTCTTCGAGCTTGGTATTGTTGTTATCCCACATACCGCCACTTTGAGAACCAATCTGCCCAACGGTTCCCACAACAGCCAGCAGAATCGCAGCAAGCATAACTGCATACTCGACAGCAGTCGGCCCATTTTCATCCTGCAGAAATGATCGTAACAGTGGAATAAATGATCGCACAGCGAACTCCGGATAGATAGAGAGAGAGAATTGACACTCAACGCTACCTCATCTCCGGAGGTTGTCAAAAAATATTCAAACAGCTCTCACCTGCAATCTGCGTTACACGATTGAATTCGGAAAAATCCGTACAACCAGAAAATACCGTTTAATTTTCAAGCTCTGCAAGCTTAGCCGCAACCGCTTCAACATGCCCCTTGACAGAAACTCTGGGCCACACTGCAGCGAGCTTGCCTTGTTTGTCAATCAGGAAAGTAGCTCGCTGAATTCCCATTTTCTTTTTGCCATAATTGTTCTTTTCTACCCAGACTCCATATTTTTCAGCGATCTGATGTTCTTCATCGGACAGAAGAGTGAAAGGAAGTTCAAATTTGGCAATAAACTTTTCGTGTGAAGCGACCGAATCGGGGCTGATTCCGAGCACAACCGTATCTGCCTTATCGAACCGGGCGAGGTTATCTCGAAAATCACAGGATTCCGTTGTACAGCCGGGCGTGTTATCGCGAGGGTAGAAATAGAGTACGACATTCTTCTCCCCCTTAAACTGGCTCAGCCGAATTTTTTTACCATCGGGGACAGCAGGGAGATAGAAAGCGGGTGCTTTGTCACCAACTTTCAAGGTTACCTTTTCAGCCATTGTATTTCTCCACTCTGGTGGTTGACAGGAAATAAAATTGATCGTTTATCGAACCATCTTAATCTTGTCACGCAATTCCTCAACTCCCATGAAACTATTTTAAATCTTCACGGCCGATTCAGCATGCCTAGAACCTGAATTGTTCAAAGGTCGGCAGATTCCATTTTTCTGTTCTCGGCTAAGTGATACTGAGTCCGTATCTGAGGAAGAATCGTCGGGATAATAAACACACCCAGAAATCCTGGTAATAGAAATCCGTACCAGATGCCGTAAGGCTGAGAGCATACAAGTGCAATGCCCCCGGCGATCAAAAATAAAACAGCAACGGCAATGCCGGAATAAAGGAGACTCATAACGAGCGACTTTGCTTTACCTGCGGAGGCAAAAGTTCCAGAAATCCCCCCGATAATTCCCACCGTGGTTCCATAAACCGTTCCGGGAATCCAGGCATACAAGGCGGGATCGTACCAGGGTTCAAACATCCTGACTCTCCTTTTTAATCGCTTTTTTATGGGTTGAAATAAGTTTTCGTGCAACCGTTTTTTCGATTTGAGCATCGGCAACAAGTACAGAAACCAGCTTTGTGAATTCGTCAGCTTTCTGATTCTTCTCCGCCGCTTCCACTTTGCCGATCAGCCGATCCAGCCGGGATCTGACAGTTGGATAGGAAACACCATACTGCTTTGCCATCTCCTTAAGTGATCCCGATGCCAAAATAAACCGGCGAATAAACTGCCAGTCATCGTACTCAAGCATTTTTATCCACTGAGGAAGTTCGTCCATCATCTCTCTATATTTGAACCCCTTGATAAATCTATTTCTTAATATTACTTACCTGCACTTTAACATTATTAACACTAAACATAATTAACATCAAGTTAAATAATGTTTACCTATAACTATTCAGCGAAATAAATCCGTTCTGTTGATGTTCACACTTTAGCCTGTTATTTGTCTCAAAAATCTTTCTCGCAGGCTGATCTCTCGCAGGCCTACTATTTCACTTTACTTTTTCGCTTTACGACGTTTCGCTCAAAGAAAAAAGAAGGAAAACAAAAAAAGAAGAAAAGTTTTCCCAGGTGGTTTCATTCGTTTATTCG
>WFOZ01000680.1 GCA_015487825.1 Planctomycetaceae bacterium | reverse complement strand
TTCTGGAACTTCATATCTCTGATTAATGTTGTATAGCGTACTTATTGTATACAAATGCTTCAAGAGATCACTCATGATTTTTATTGAAGTTACAGATAACTTGATGGATTCATCATCGCAAGAAAACAGAACAAGAGACGAAAAAATGAAGTTACATTGCCAGAACAATTGGAATAGACACTGAAACGAAAACAGGCTGTAGGGTGCGTCGAGACGCACTTTCTGCGATGCTTGTCCAACAACGATTGATTGTCGATCATCAAATCAATCTGGTGCGTTTCAACGCACCCTGCCTCTATTCAATAAAAAGTCTGGCAGGGCAGGGCGTGCCGGGCTTCTCAGAACTGAGATAAAAAACGGACATCGTTTTCATAGAGCAAGCGAATATCGTGGATGCCATAGCGTTTCATGCAGAGACGTTCCATGCCGAGGCCGAATGCAAAACCTGATACCTTTTCGGGGTCATAGCCGACCGCTTTCAATACATTCGGATCAACCATGCCCGCTCCGCCAACTTCGAGCCAGGTATCCCCCCATTGCATGTCGACTTCAACAGATGGCTCGGTAAACGGAAAAAAGGAGGGACGGAACCGAATCGCGACATCGTCTCCCAGGTATTCGGTAGCGATCATCTTCAGGATGGTTTTCAGGTGAGACATCGTTACATCGGAATCGATATACAACCCTTCCATCTGATGGAACATGCAGGAATGTGTGGCATCAATTGTATCGGGGCGATAGACACGTCCGGTAGATATAATGCGGACCGGGGGGGGCGTCTGTTCCATCACACGAATTTGCACCGTTGATGTCTGGGAACGCAACAACCACGGACCACCTTGCCCGACTTGGGCAACGGCCAGATAAAAGTTATCAAGCGGATCTCTGGCAGGATGATCTTCCGGGATATTCAAGGCGACAAAGTTGTGATAGTCATCCTCAACTTCGGGGCCATCTTCAACATCAAAACCGAGTCGCCCGGCGATATCTTTGAATTCTGAAAGTGTTTGAGAGATTGGATGTCTTTTACCGAGAGTAAATGGATGCCCGGGCAGCGTGACATCAACTCCATCAATCTTTTTTTCAGGCTTTCCCAATCCTTTTTTACGTTCTTCGAGAGCCTGCTCGACAGTTCGTTTGGCGAGGTTAAAACGCTTTCCCAGTTCCGGACGTTCTTCCCGATTTGCCTTTGAAAGGGCCTGCTGAATCTCTTTGAGCCGCCCTTTTTTCTTCCCCAGAAATTGAATGCGAACTTCTTCAATCGCCTCGGCATCCTGAGTATTTTCTATTGCCTGCAGCGCCTCCTGCTGATAGGTATCCAGTGTCTCGATTAAATTCATGATCGATTATCTTCTCGAATTTTGAATGTTGCCCAGGCTATGTCTGAGAATGCAAATGCTTTTATGCTTGCTTTGTTAATTTCGTATCACTAACGGTTAATTTCATTACGTCTAACGAAAGTTTCAAAAGTATCCCTGTGTGACGGGTTTTCAAAGCCGTCATACAGCATGCTGCTCTAATAAAAAAAACCGAAGCCGGACTGACACAAATGTGCAACCAGACTTCGGCAATATATTTACAGCATCTCGCTGGAAAGTTGGCCTCTTACAGCCAGCTTCCTGATTAACCCATCGATTTTTTCACTTCGGTAATTACTTCCGTGAATACATCAGGTTGGTTGATCGCCAACTCACTCAATGATTTACGATTCAGCCCAATGCCCGATTTATGCAGAGCGTTGATGAACTGGGAATATCGAATTCCATGCATCCGACAGGCTGCATTGAGCCGGGTAATCCACAGTCGTCGCATATCCCGTTTACGAACTCGACGGTCCCGGTAAGCGTAAGCTCGTGATCGAACAATTGTTTCTTTAACCGTTCGCAGCAGATTTTTTCTGCCACCAAAGTTACCGCGAGCTTCGCGGAATAATCTTTTCTTCGCCTTGTGACGAGCGACTCCACTTTTAATCTTCATCTTATCTTCGCTACCGTTTCTGTATCTCTATATGCAGACTAAAGTTAAGTCTGACGAAACCAACCGGGTAATTCAGGCTCCAGGTTTGAGAGCCATAGCAATTTTCTTCGCAAGCGTTCCGCAAATTACACCATCCTGGCGTAAATGCCGTTTACGACTTCCACTCTTTTTTCCCATAATATGACCACGGTTGGCGTTGCGATGCTTCACCTTCCCTGTACCAG
>WFOZ01000679.1 GCA_015487825.1 Planctomycetaceae bacterium | reverse complement strand
GTTCACCAACTTCCAATTTGCCGCTGCGTGGCGGGAAAGGCTGGCTTTATGAAGGAGGGATTCGAGAAGCATTCTTAATTCATTGGCCGGGGGTAACCAAACCGGGGAGTATTTGCGATGTACCGGTAACAAGTACCGATTTCTATCCCACTATTCTCGAAATGGCAAACCTGCCGAGTAAGCCGAAGCAGCACCTCGATGGCGTTTCGCTCGTCCCGATTCTTAAAGGGGGAAGCTCACTGAATCGCGATGTACTGTTTTGGCATTACCCACACTATTCCAATCAGGGAGGCATGCCCGGTGCAGCGATTCGTCAGGGAGATTGGAAATTGATCGAACGATTCGAAGATGGTCGAGTGCATTTGTATAACCTCAAAAATGACATCGGTGAAAAAAACGATCTCGCCTTGAAGTACCCTGAACGTGTTGCTCAAATGAGAAAAAAATTACATCAGTTCTACAAACAAACTGATGCCAGATTCCTGCGGCCCAAAGAAAACGGCCCTCAACCCTGGCGACCATAGATTCTCCAACCTGTGTGCCACACGGTGGAGCAGGCGTCTCTTATGCAGCGGCGGGGAGTGTATCTTCATTTGAAAAATCTTCAGCAACTTTGGGAATACGCAGGCGAAACGTACTACCTGTGCCAGGGCCATCGCTGGAAACTTCGATTGAACCATTATGTTCTTCGATGATTTTATGGCTGATCGACAGCCCCAGGCCGGTTCCTCCGCCTCCTTTGCGCTGGGTAAAGAACGGATCAAACAGTTGTTCCTGAACTTCAGCAGTCATGCCGCATCCATCGTCACGGAAGATGAGATCGACCTGATTGTTTACACACATCAGTTCAATTTCTAAATTCCCGCCGCTGTCGGTGGCTTCGAGCGCATTGGAAACCATGTTCAATACAACCTGTTTGATTTCACTCGGGTTCACCTGGGCATAGATGGGATCTTCAGTCAGAATTGTGATTGTTCGATCCTGAAATTTACTCAGATGTGAAACCATACTGACGACTTCATTGACCAGATGAGTTAAGTCCGTTGAAATTCTTGCGACTTCTGAGCCGCGTGCAAAGCTGAGCAGCTTCTCGGTAATTTCCTGGCAGCGAAACGCTTCGGTCTGAATCATTCCCAGATATTTGGTAAACAGCGCTCGATCTTCTTCCGGGCAATTTTCAAGAACGGAAAACGCCTGCATTTCAAGAGATTCTGAAATGGTGGAAATGACATGCAGCGGATTATTGATTTCGTGTGCAACGCCGGTTGCAAGAAAGCCGACTCCTGCCAGGCGTTCAGAGCGTATCAGCGCCGTTGTTTTTTCCCTGACTTTACGATCAAGATCCTGGTTGATTTCATGAAACTGAGCAGTCACCTGATTGAACACATCTGCCAGCTCATTCATTTCGTCGCCGGTGTCAAGTTCTACCTTGTATTGAAAATCGCCATTGGCAACACGTCGGGCTGCTTTATGGAGTTTTTTGATCGGCTCAAAAATCCAATGATTACTTGTTCCGATGACACCAAGAAAAAGGAGAAAAGAAACCACACTGGAAAAGATGACGATATTCAAACAGAATTGCAGGTTCTCCTCAGCCTGTGCCAACCGAGGTACAAACACCTGAAACGGATCGGGCATTTCATTTACAAATTCATGCAGACTCATCAGCCAGCCAATCATTCGCTGCGCAGCCTGCGCCCGCTCTTTCGGATCAATCAGCAGTTCCTGTTGTTCTTCCAACAGTGAAATATTGCTACGGAGCTTGTTCACCAGCAGGACTCTCGTACGCTGCTCATATGATGAATTTGGCATGCTGTCGAGGCGGTCGATAAATCGGCTGATTCTTTTCTTTGCCTCATTCAGTTCGATGCGAAAATTCTGATGCTGGAAAATAGCGAATGCCTCGGCATCGTATTCTCCCATTTCCGGGGGCTGCTTATTCAAGGGGAGATAAAGCTGGTCAATCGCAGTAATGAGGTCTGCTTTGCGCGGTGCTTTGGTGATACTGTACTCAAGATCGGAAAGAACATTGCGATAAGAAACCAAGCCGATGATTGCAGCAATCGCCATCAAAAGTAACATGCCGGAGACTAACCCGAATTGCACAAACAACTTACGGCGAATAGAGCACGTTAGAAACACACCGTCCCTCCCTGAGTCGGTAATTAAAACTTCCCTGTAAAACGGTACTGTACCAATTTCGCCACAAATCGCAAAGTGGAATCAATAATTTCGGGATCTGGCCATCATTTCCCTGCTGGTGAAACAAGTTTCACGCTGTTGATGGTGCGGACGTTATAAG
>WFOZ01000678.1 GCA_015487825.1 Planctomycetaceae bacterium | reverse complement strand
CTCGTGGGCGATGTCGAAACAAACGATCCTCCTGCCGCAGGAACACTTCAGGCAATTGGGCAATCACCGTACATCCATCTGACAGGCCATGTAACCAATCCACATGATTACTACGGAGTTTGTGATATTCTCGCCTTTCCTTCTTACCGGGAAGGTTTTCCGAATGTTCCGCTGGAAGCTGCTGCTGCGGGAATTCCCGTTGTCGGTTACCGGGCAACGGGAACGCTTGATGCAGTTATTGATGGGCAGACAGGACAACTTGTCGAAACGGGCGATATTGCCTCGTTAACAACTGCAATACAACGCTATGTAAATGATCCTGTATTGAGAGACAGGCATGGAACTAAGGGCCAGGAACGAATTTTGAGAGAATTTCAACCCGAAAGTATCTTTCACTGCTGGGCAGAATTTTATCAGAAATTATTACAGCAAAAAGAACTCCCGATACATCCCTACCGGAAATATGTAGATGAAAAAACAAACTCTATTCAAAAGCGGGCCGCCTGAAGTATAGAGACGCCGTTGAAGATAAAAAATCAATTAATTATATAACAAACGGTCAGAATCGCCTGAAAATGTTGCAATGAATCAGAGACCCCGGCACAGCTGGTTTGTTTTGACAGCCGTAATCAGAATGAAAGGTTAGAACTTTGCGAAAGCCGCAAAAAAATCGACCGTTAGTAATACAACAGACAATATACAGAAAAATGGGCAAACGATTTTTTGACGTGACAGTCGTACTCGTTCTGCTGCCAGTCGTAATTCCGGTGATGGTCTGCGTTTCTATCTGTGTTTCTCTGTTTCTGGGCAGACCTGTTTTCTTTCGGCAATCGCGTCCCGGTTTACAGGGAATTCTTTTCCGCTTGATGAAGTTTCGTACGATGACAGATACTCGCGATTCCGAGGGAATTCTTCTGCCGGATGAAAAACGGCTGACGAGATTCGGCAAGTTTTTGCGAGCCAGCAGTCTGGATGAATTACCCGAACTCTGGAATGTACTCAAAGGGGAAATGAGTCTGGTTGGTCCCCGCCCGCTTTTGGCAGAATATTTGGATAAATATAGTCCCGAGCAGGCCCGCAGACACGATGTACGTCCGGGGATAACAGGGTGGGCACAAGTCAATGGACGCAATGGCGTTCCTTGGGATGAGCGATTTCAAATGGATCTCTGGTATGTCGAACATTGTTCTTTATGGTTAGATCTGAAAATTATGTGGATGACGGTAAAAACCATTTTCACACGTAGCGGCATTTCTGCCCGGGGACATGCGACGATGCCTTGCTTCACCGGCGAAAAATCAGCAACCGATGACTCTAGAAAAGCAGCGTAACAAAACAGGAATAAATGATGATCGTTGATTGGCTTATCAATTTACTACTTTTGAGTGTTGGGCTGCTGGGAAATGCCTGGCTATGGCCTGCCTATGTGAATCGGCTCTACAGCCTGCCGGTTCCCAGCGAACGCCTTGATCGATTTCGAATACTGCATGATGTCGCAATGTTTGTAGTGCCGATTCTGCTGCTTGGCAGTTTAGTGCAAATCCGTTTCAGTCATCCGGAAGGGACCTTGGCTGCCGGTATCGTTTTGGCAAATGCGGGCTGGTGGACCCTCCCCTGGGCGTTGTCACTGGTTGGATTTGGGGGGTTGATACTGACGATTACGACTCGACTGCTGCGAGCACAACCTCCAGGTTATGAACTGGCAACCCGCGAGGTAGTAGATGTAGAACAGGAGTTGGGATACCGCCCGCAAGGTGAAGGGCCTCACCAGAGGATGTTGAAAGTACCGGGGAATCAGGTCTTTACCTTTGAGAGAAATGAGAAAAAGTTTTCTTTTCCGAATCTGCATAAAGACCTGAATGAATTAACCATATTGCATTTGAGTGATCTACATTTTATCGGAACACTGGATCGTTCATATTTTGAAATGGTCTGTGAACGGGCCGCGAGTTGGAATCCGGATTTGATCGTATTCACAGGTGATTTGCTCGACCGGCAGGAATTGATTTCCTGGCTACCTGGTACACTGGGAAAATTACGAGCTGCTCTGGGCTGTTACTACATTCTTGGAAATCATGACTGGCACCTGAATTGTGGACCGATACGCCAGCAGTTGCTGGAACTTGGCTGGAAGGATTGTGCGGGGCGGGTACAGGAAGTGAACTACCATAAGGGTAAAATCCAGATTGGAGGAGACGAACGCCCCTGGATGGGTAAAGCTCCAGAGTTTGATACCTCTGATGAAAATGCTTTCAAGCTGCTGCTTTCTCACACTCCCGATAATTTTTCATGGGCACAGCAACAAGGGGTAGACCTGATGCTTTCCGGGCATAATCATGGCGGTCAGGTTGTATTGCCAATTATCGGGCCGCTTTATTCACCGAGTCGCTATGGCGTTCGTTATGCTGGTGGCGAATTTTATTCCTCACCCACGACGATGCACGTTTCCCGTGGAGTCTCCGGCAAGCATCCGTTACGCATAAATTGCAGACCGGAAATCACCCTCATTCATTTAATAAAAAGCACGGAATCAATTGAAAATATCGAGACTGAAAGAGAGAGCAAAGCAGTACTGGTGCCCGTGAATTAGTTTTCATGTACGACGGTTTTGGAAAAACGTCGTACATTTTTTTCTCTTTTAGAAGAATTGAGGTAACTATTCAGTGATGGGTGGCTGGGGACAAATTGACGTACGGCTGGTGACAATCTGCCTCCAGATGTTATGAGATGTCCAATTCTGGGGGCAGATTGTGTGAAAGTCGGCTGGGTATTCATACTTTTCAAATAACAAATCTGTCCCCAGCCACCCTCCCGCTGAACAGTTACAGGCTGAGTATTTTAATCGAAGTACGAAAGAGCAAAAGTGACTGAAAATTCTACGATTTTAATAACCGGAGCAGCAGGATTTATAGGCAGTCATGTTACCAGGGCATTGCTGGGCATGAGACAGTTTTGTAATGCGCGGGTAATTGTTCTTGATGATCTTTCCGGTGGTTTTGAAAAAAACATACCCGATGATGAAAGAGTTTTCTTTGTTCAGGGGAGCATCACAGATTCGCAACTTATCGATCGTCTCTTTGAAGAGTATCAGTTCGACTACATCTATCACCTGGCAGCTTACGCGGCTGAAGGGTTGAGTCACTTCATTCGGCGGTTTAATTACACAAACAATCTAATTGGCAGTGTGAATCTGCTTAATGCAGCCATAAGGTATGAATCCCAATGTTTTGTTTTTACCAGTTCAATTGCGGTTTATGGAAAAGGCCAGTTACCGCTGACTGAAGAAACAGTACCTCAGCCCGAAGATCCCTACGGAATTGCGAAGTATGCCTTCGAAATGGACTTACAGGCAGCTTATGAAATGTTTGGTCTAAAGTATGTCATCTTCCGCCCTCACAATGTTTATGGCGAATACCAGAATATCGCAGATAAATACCGCAACGTGGTCGGGATATTTATGAACCGGCTATTACAGGGATTGCCGATGCCCATTTTCGGAGATGGTGAGCAACAGCGCGCCTTCACTTACATTGGCGATATTGCAGGGATGATTGCCTCGTCTGCTTTTGTCGAAGATGCACAGAATCAGATTTTTAACGTTGGGGCAGATCACCCCTGTAGCGTCAACGAGCTGGCAAAACTGGTTGCAGAATCGCTTGGCTTACCTGAAAAGATTGAACGACTGGACGCTCGACAGGAAGTTAAGTTTGCGTATTCCGATCATTCCAAGGCAGAAAATGTGTTTGGTAAACAACAGGAAACTTCATTGCGAGAAGGCCTCAACAAAATGGCTCAGTGGGTTCGTCAGGCTGGTATTCGCGAAAGTGTCGAGTTTTCAGATATCGAAGTCAGAAAGAATCTGCCTGCATCCTGGAAGTAAAGATGCCGGATTCTCTTCATCGCCTCTTTTCAAATTCTGTATTCAAAGCTTCCAGTAAAATCGGTAGGTTCCCTTCGACAGAATACTTTTCAATCACACGTTCCCGGGCAGCGATGCCCATTTTGAGGCGGAATTCGTGATCCTCAATTAATTGAGTGAAAGCTTCTTTCCACTGCGCTGTATCGCTTGCTAAAAAACCGTTAACTCCCTGATGCACAATTTCCGAATTGACACCAACCGGCGTAGATACCGTAGGAATGCCAATGGCCATATATTGCAGTAACTTCAAACCGCATTTGTAAAGGCACCACTCATCTTCAGCAAACAGAGGCATAATGCCAATGTCAATTTTCAGCAATTCCTCGACCTCGGTCTTTCCCTGCCAGACAATATGTTTAATGTTAACCCCTTGCAGGTCAATCTCACTCAAAGGACCAATCTCGGGAACGATTAGCCGGAGTTCAAAATCTAACTTTTCGGCTATTTCGCGTAACGCTGGTGCAACCACTTTCAGATAAGCAAGATTTCCGGTGGTTCCCATCCAGCCGATGATGCAACGGTTTTCTGATGATGGGGCTTCTTTTTTTGCCGGATATTCCTGTGTATCAACACAGGTTGGTATAACAATAATATTTGAATTCCAGGGTTCGATATGCTCTTTTAAGTAACGATTACCCGCAATGATAAGGTCGGACATTCTGGCGAGTTGTTCGCATTTTTCCGGGTATCTTTGAAAGACGGCGTCATCAATATCGAGAACCAGAGTCCTGGTAAGTTTGCGGAATTTTTTTTCATACTCCAGGCAGGGAGTGTCAAAAATTTCTCTACTGATGACAATCACGTCATATCTGAATAAAGAGGCCCATAATAGATGAAAGCGACGTGTAAGACGTTTCAATAATTGACTGGGGCGAAAACCGAGCCAGGGAAAGTAATCGTACATCTGAGGAAAACTGCCCAGCAACGTACACTGATGCCCGGCTTTGCGGATCAACGGAGCGAACGGCAAAACTCGAAACCGGGAAGATGGCACCCGGTCACCTGCATGGAGAAATAGAATCTTCATCGTATTTCGGACATAACTGATTCAGCGACAATTGTAAGAATGGCAAGTACGCAAGGTAAGGAGCTTACCAAGTCGTCAGACAATTGCCAAATCTTAATTTCTCTCCACTAAACATTGCCAAAAGAATGTACGAATAAATCATCTCTTCCCAATCAGCTAACCGTATACTATCCTGAGCCATTCATTATCCGGAAAGCGAAATCTTTTCCACTTTCAGCCGAAGCAATCCGTCTGTCTTTCCGTACAACGCATTACAGTAAACAGTTTTAATTTATTATGTCTGAAATCGCGATCCGTGTTGAGGATGTTTCCAAGCGTTTCCATCTGGGACAGGACGCCGGTTATTCACGCCTGTCTGAATCGTTGCAATCTGCAATGACAGGCTGGCTGCCTGGTAGAAAAAATGATCAGCAGGAGAAGGAAAGCGACCTCCATGAATTCTGGGCATTAAAGGATATCAGCTTTGAGGTAAATCAGGGGGAAGTGCTGGGGATTATCGGACGAAATGGTGCAGGCAAAAGCACACTGTTAAAAATTCTTTCCCGCATTACCCGTCCCACCTCCGGCCGAATTGGGACACGGGGTCGCGTAGGTAGTTTGTTAGAGGTGGGGACCGGGTTTCATCCTGAGCTGACAGGTCGTGAAAATGTTTTCCTGAACGGTTCTATCCTCGGAATGAAGCGAGCAGATATAGCACACAAGTTCGATGAAATTGTTGCATTCGCAGAAATGGGTGAGTTCATCGATACTCCAGTGAAACGATATTCCTCAGGAATGTTCGCCAGACTCGCCTTCTCTGTGGCAGCGTATCTGGAACCGGAAATATTAATTATCGACGAAGTACTGGCTGTCGGCGATGCCAAATTTCAGAAACAGTGCCTGGGAAAAATGAGCGATGTTGCCAGAGAGGGACGCACCGTGTTATTTGTCAGTCATAATATGACAGCCATTAAAACATTGTGCCAGCGAGTTTTGGTAATTGAACAGGGCCATGCAGGTCATTCGACAAATGCCCAGGAGGCGATTGAAAAATACCTTGGCTTACAGGAATCTCACACGAAACCTCCAAGCGTTCTATTCGATCAGTGCAAGTATCCACTGGAATCATTACAGATCAATTTACTCAATCAGAAAGAAGCAACCAGTCGTTTTTATACCGGAGATTCAATTACTCTCGAAATAAAATATAAAGCGAAAACTCCGATTCAGCAGATACATATCAGTTTCGAACTTTACTCGCAGCAGGGAGAAACTGTACTTGGTTCGAGTAGTCGTTATTTAACAACCGATCATTTCCCCCATCCGGCGCTTTCCGGAACAGCCCGTTGCTCACTCGGCATGGTTCCGTTAATGCCCGGCAATTATTCATTCAGCTTCTGGTTTGGAACAGGGCATGAAGAGATCGAAGTGTTCCAACAGGCCCTTGCGTTTGAAATGATTGAAAAGAACATTTGGGGAACGACCGGAGTTCCTACCCATCGAAACACCAATTTCTGGTGGCCGACCAGGTTTTCATACTCCAGCGATTGATATACCTATAACGGTTGATTTTATTCGATAAAGCAGTCTTCTGCAGAAGAGAGCGTTATCTCCAGGGCGAGGCCAGGTATTCATTCAGTTGCTGGCAGACTGAGGAGCAGAGGTAGTTTTTTCGCAGGAATTCCAAAGCAGTTTCCGGGTCTGTTCGGGCTGTCAGTGAATCATCGCATAGAATTTCCTCCACTGAATCCGCATTCCCTCGAACGCAAACTCCCGCCCCCGATTGAATCAGGAAATCCTCACCCACTTCGTATGAGATAATCGGTACTCTCGAAGCGATTGCCTGTAAAAAGAGATTCGGGAATCCCTCTCCGGTTGATGTATTCACCAAAATTTTCGCATGAGAAAACAATCCCGGCATCTCCTGAAAGGGGACCAGATCAAGTATTTTCAGGTTCTTGGGGGCTTGCCGCTTAATTTCTTTTTCAACATCGTAGTCGGATGAATTCAGAATCATCAGGAATTTTATTGTGGGACATCGCTTTGCCAGTTCCACAAATCGAGATGGTTTCTTGTGAACTTCTTCCGCTCGACCAATCCACAGCACGAATTTTTCCGCCCCCCACGGGTTCTCGAAATCGGAGTTGTCTATTTGCTTTTGCCAGTTTTCAAGGTCAAACGGGTTCGCCAGAATTTCACTCTCACGATCAAATCGCGATTTTAACAGTTGTTGCTGAAGTTTTGTTTGAGCGATAATTTGTTCTGCATTTTTCAAAACCCAGTAACTCGGTTCTGCATGATCTCGATAAGGGCTGATGTAATCACTTCCGGGATGATATCGCTCATCCAGATCCATATCGGAACCGAGAAAAATCAGGCTCGGTTTATTTAACAGGCGAGCATTGAAAACCGTTTGAACTGCATGGGCGTTGATGCCAAAACTGCAAAAGAGGTCAGCATCAATTTTCTGGAAAATATCAGCCTGTTTGCGAGGATCCCGATATTTTCGGCGCCAGGGGTTTGAGGCAGCCAGCAGCGGAATTTCCCAAAGCAGTTTCCAGCTCCAGCGTTTAATACTGATCGCGGGCAGTTTTCGGATATCGAGGCATTCAGCAACATGGACACGAATTTCAGTCCAGAAATCATGCCACGGAATATACGTCACGCCTTCAATGACCCGAGGCTGCTTCAAATGAGGATTGCGGACAACAAAAGAAATTTCGTGATCAGTATATTTTGCCAACCCTTGTGCAAGCGTTACCGCTCGCGTTTCAGAACCTCCAAACAGACCGGGAGCGTTCGGTTCAACAACCGGATAAGCATGCAAAAGGACAAAACAGATTTTCATTATTGGTAACACTTCGTCCGGATGATGTTGACCCGGATTAATTTTGTGATAATGTGTTGTGCAACGTTACATGAGAAGATCTATCTATTCAATAAAATATATTGAATAGAGGATAAACATTTTCTCCTGCCGATAGTACAGATTTTCATAGAAATAGTTAACAAGTTCTTCGCAGAACTCAATGGCTAAAGAAAAAGAGCCACGGATGAACCAGTCGTGCTGGGCTCATCCGTGGCTTTTTCAAATCTTCAGCCATTATAATAGAGGGAGAACCTTCCTTTTTCTTACTACTTGTGGTCTATTCTTTTTGTCGTATTGCCAGTCAACTGAAATCTGTAATGTTCCGATACAGATTTCAGGTTCTTGAACAGATGAGGATCATCAAGTGTTTGATATGAACATGGTGCAGCTTGTTGTTGATGTTGGCAACACGCGTATAAAATTAGCAGTTCTGGAGCAGTTCTGGGCGGATGATGAATCTTCATTTCGCAAACTGCCGAAATGCTTTGGATGCTTTGCTTATGAAGCTGACGAACCGATCCAGTGGGCCGAAATACGCGAGTTGATCGAAGATGGCACGAAGCATTGGAGCCGGTCGCTTATTTCCGGTTCGCATCCTTCGGATATGAATCAGCTGGCTCATGACTGGTCGCCACAATTTCAGGAACCACGAGTAATCCACAATGCTTTTGAGTTACCGGTTCGTCTGGAAGTCGAGCATCCTGAAACCGTGGGGCTGGATCGTATTATGAATGTGATGGCCGTTAATCGGTTACGCGATCCGAATCGTTGGGCGCTCATTGTTGATACCGGTACTGCAACAACAATCGATGTCGTTTCTCCCGAAGGAGCATTTCAGGGAGGTGCGATTCTACCCGGTTACGAACTGGCTGCTCACTCATTACACGAATACACGCATTTATTACCACTAATTTCGATGGAAGAAATCCTCAAAGAACAGCCGGATGTGATTGGCTGCAATACCAATCAGGCGGTGCGCAGCGGCTTGATTTGGGGACAGGTCGGAGCTGTTAATGAAATCGTCTCTCGCATTTCAGACAAATTAACAGAGAAAACAGGAGCCGAAGGTGAATACTACCTCACCGGTGGAGCGGCTTCACTTCTGCAGCCTCATCTGGACAGTCCTTTCCAGTTTTATCCTCATTTGACATTACAGGGGCTGGGTTCTCTGGAATAAAAGATTCATCTTGAGCTGTTTTCCCAGATGCGATACGCTCCGCGGCGTTTATATTTTGCATCTTGGCGCAGGAGGCCCTCGGATGAAACCGCTTTACAGAATATGTTTGCTTGGCAGCCTTATATTGATTTCTGCTTGCAGCAAGCCGGAACAAAATGCAGATCGTGGCGCGGCAACAGACAGTCTGAACGACCCGGAACAGACCAATGAAGTTTTTGATGTTGTTCAGGTCTTCTACGCAACCGATCGCGCACCGAGCGGTTCGCGGGAACCCAATAAGTTTTACGGTAACGGACGCCATGAAATTCAATTTGGGATCTGTGAAGTTTCCATTCCTGAAAAACATCGCACCGGCGAACTGGAAAAGCCTTCGCTTTGGAAACTGGAGTTTCGCGAAAACCCGGAAAAGCACGTCGTACTGATGAGCGTGCAGCCGATGGGAGGATATGATTTTCTCCAAAGACTCCAATCAGACATTGAAGATTCCAGTGAACAGGAGGCATTTGTTTTTGTTCATGGATTCAATGTGACATTCAAAGATGCCGCCCGCCGCACGGCTCAGATTGCGCACGATCTGAATTTTCAGGGGGCACCAATAATGTATAGCTGGCCATCCAAAGGACGTTCGACCGAATACGTCACAGATCGCACAACGGCTGAGTGGTGTGAACCGCACGTGGCTCAATTTATCGAGGCTGTTGCGCACGAATCGGGAGCAACACGAATTCATTTGATCGCTCACAGTATGGGAAATCGATTACTGACTCGGGCAGTCCGGCAAATGGTCAACAAACCGTTTTCCGGAACAGTGCCGAAGTTCAATCAGATTATTCTGACTGCTCCCGATATTGATGCAGGAGTTTTTCGAGAACAGATTGCTCCTAAAATTGTCCAGGCAACAGACCGTGTTACCATTTATGCTTCCTCACATGATAAAGCACTGCTGGCATCGCGGGCTGTCAATGGTGCCCTGCGACTGGGGCAGGGAGGAAAATATCTACAGCAATTTCCCAACTTTGAAACTATAGAAGTCATCGACGCCAGCGATACAGATACATCTTTGTTCAGAATGGGGCATTCATATTTTTCAGACAAGCCAAGCGTGCTGACAGATATCTCCAAAGTGATGCACGGCGTCTCCGCCAGGCAGAGAAATCTGCTGGCTGTCAAAAAAGGAGCCTGGGAAATCCGCAGCGTCAAATACGCAAAGAGAAAACTAAAACTCTTCCGATAAAAAAACAGTGTGCCACGGCTCTGTGAGCCGTGCTGTGCTGGAGTGGAAACAAACTTTGCAATTAATAGTTCGCACGGCTCACAGAGCCGTGGCACATGCCGAGAGTATGAATCCTCGGCGCGATACAGTATTGCATCGGATTTATTTATCAGGCTCAACAAGCAAAGCGGCAATCACCTGGGCATAAACACGGTGTCCGAAATCGTTGGGATGATTAACGCCATTGCCGGTGAGATCGATAAACTTTTTGTGTTTGAGCATACCGCTCCAGATGGAAGTCACATCAGCCAACGCAATGCCCGGTTTGCATAACTCAGCTAGTGCATCGCGGTATTCCGGGAAACGTTCGTGATGCAGCACGGTCCAGTCTGCATTTCCCAGCATCGTTGCTACAAGTATGAATTCACAAGCGGGTAGTTGTTCGCGAACCTTTTGCATCATCAGTTTTGTATTCGCCTGATATTCCTTCGTGGATCGCCCCGCAGAATCATTCATGCCGAATGCGAGAATGACAAGATCCGGTTTCGAGGTGACAACTTGATCAACCATTGTTAATGCCCAAGGGGTACTCTTGCCGCTGATCGAAAGGTTGTTCAGAGAAACTTTCGATGGATAACTCGCTTCAAGATGTTGCTTCAATAATCCCGGATAGGCAGGTTGGAACGGCTTGCCGTCTGCCCAGCCGGAAGCGTTACAGCCGGAAGAAATACTATCGCCCAGCACCACAATGGAAACAGGTTTCCCGTTTCCCAACTTGCTGATGACGGCAGGCAAGGCTTTTTCATCAAAATGCGGGACCGGCGTTTTCCATAACCCGGGGGCATGCCTGTATGTGATGCAGGTCTGCATGTCATGATATTCTAGTTGCCCACCGAAGAAAATCTCTCCATTGCCATCTCGATGAGTTAAACGATGCTTTTGCGAATTGGCGGGGCGTCTCATCTGAGCCGGTGTGTGGGAAATAATGCGGGAGCCTGCAGGCAGAGTCAGTTCCCGCGAACCTGGCTTCCAGAGATAATCTTTCCCTTGCTCGTAGATAACCGTTCCTGAAGAATTGCGAACTTCCAGCACTTCTAAAGCAGGAAACAGAAGCGAACCTTTCGCCTGCCCTGTTTGAGGCTCTTTAAGAAACAGGATTGATTCCCCCTCAACGGTCTCCTCTTCCCAGAACGGACGCAGCAGTTCCGGATTGTACTTCCAGATTTTTTGAGAAGTCTTTTGGGCAAATACCGGTAAAATATTTGCTGAAAAGAGTATTATCGCAGTCAGAATTGTAATTGTGATTTTATTGTACGGGAAGCACTTCAATATGACGTTTTTCTTCATCTGATATCTCTCCAGAGTCTACACTGCTGTTGGTCTGCAGCTCGGAGTATGACATTGAAATGTTTTCTCTACCAGTGATAATAGAGAAGGTAATTCAACAAGGTTAAGCTCTT
>WFOZ01000677.1 GCA_015487825.1 Planctomycetaceae bacterium | reverse complement strand
GGCAGGCAGGTCGTTTTGGGTTTCATCACCTGTCACAATAACTTTGGACCCTGTTCCCATACGGGTGAGAAACATCTTCATCTGTGTGATTGTTGTATTCTGTGCCTCATCCAGAATCATGAAGGTATCGTTAAGTGTCCGCCCCCGCATAAAAGCAAGAGGGACAATTTCGATAACATCGTGTTCCATATATTTCTGAACCTGTTCGTAATCGATCATATCTCGCAGAGCATCAAGTAATGGGCGCAGAAAAGGGTTCACTTTTGCCAGCATATCTCCCGGCAGGAATCCCAGTTTTTCTCCCGCTTCTACAGCAGGTCGAACCAATACAATCTTACGAACAATTTCTTTCTGCAGACAATGCAGTGCCATCGCGACGGCAAGGTATGTCTTTCCAGAGCCAGCCGGTCCTGAGCAGAAGATGAGATCATTTCTTTCAATTGCCTGCAGGTACTTAGCCTGTCCATGGCTGCGTGGGTGCACCGACATTGGAGAGCAGGTTCTGTATTTTAATTCAGCAGGCGTTTCCTGTGACGTGTCGTCTTGAGGTTCTTTTTCTTTTTCCGGCTTTTTATTCTGTTTAACGGGTTCCTTGAGAGGCTCTTCCTCTTCCTGTTCAACTTCCTTTTTAACGACTTCTTGTTCGATCGGTTTTTCCGGATGGACTATCGGCGGTTCTGTCAGAACAGCTTCTGCTGTGTCGTTTGTTCCCGGCTCTTCCGGTGGAATGAGGTTTACAATGACAGGATCAGTTTCCAGAGAGCCTTTGAACCCCACGAATTCTTCAATATATTCATCCAGCGAAGAGGATGAGGGTTGTTGAAACTTCTTGGCAAGCGTAGCTTCGATTATTCGTCCTACTTCGTCTTTATCGACCGGCAGATTATTCATCAGACGGTTTTGCATCGCCTCAACTACACCTGAAGCGAGCTCGACGTCAGCCGGTTCGCCGGTGACTTGCATCTTTCCGCTACGCGAAATAATTCGAACCGGGATCGCCTCAACAATTTGTTTCAGATGCGCATCATGAACGCCAATTAACGCCTGTAGTAGATTTGGTGTCGCTGCTTCGATTGTGCGTGTGACATGTCCACTGGTTGTAGTACTCACTTTTCACTTTCTATAGAGCCCGGTCGGTGCTTCGCTTCTTCCATCATTCGACCAACTTCCCTGCCGAGTTGTCCTCTACAGTTCCGGTGTTGGAACTACCTGGTTGAAGCAGCATACTTTGTCTGAAGGTATTTTACCTCAACGTGGCAATTTGCAAGCAGTTTTATGTAGCATTTCGAATATGTTCGCATTCCCGTACGAGACATTCAAGCTTGCGTACAGGTTCTGCCGATTTTGACGATAACGGCAGTTCTTCAGATTGCATCGTGCGAATTACTCCATTGTCTGTTTATGTGTTCACTTTTGAGTTGAGCGATAAGCAGGGGTAGTGGCATAAGGCAGTATGCGGTTAGCCGTAACGCATTATCTTCAAATTAGTTACAGCTTTTATTACAAACGTGGACTACAAGTCTGGTTTGTTTGAAGTAAACCTGTAATCCATCTGACATCTACGATTCAGGGATGTTCGTCGAATGTATCAAAATTTCTTCCAATTTACACGACGGGCCTTCGCGGCTGCGCCCGACTCTGCACTTTTGTATGTGACACCTGTAGTAGAACGCACATTGCAGGGGTTGGAACAGACACTCAGGCAGGGTGAGGGAATCGGTTTATTAACGGCACCTGCAGGGGTTGGAAAAACACTGATTTGCCAAGCGGTTCGCGACCGTCTGGCTTGTCACTGGCCCCTTTGCGAGGAAATTAATGGAGAGCCTGGTGGCGTAGAGGATATTTCAGGTCAAAGTGAAACGCCCAACGGTCCTGTCCCTGTATTGCTTTTGCAGCCGCAGTTTCCAACGCGGAGTTCTTTGCTACAGGCTGTTTTATTCGAACTGAAACGTCCCTATGCTCGAATGAGTGAACAGGAACTTCGTTTAGAATTGATTTCTTTCGGGCGAGAACTGGCTCAGGCACATCAGGGAATTGCAATCATTGTCGATGAAGCCCATTTGCTTGGAGAGCATATTCTTGAAGAGTTACGCGGGTTGACCAATTACATGTATTGTACGGAACCGATTTTCCGAGTTGTTCTTTCCGGACAGCTTGCACTGGAAGAGACGCTTACGAGTCGATCGATGGAGGCTGTTAATCAGAGGCTCAGTTGCCATGCTTCGCTGGAGACTCTGACCAGGCAGGAATCAGTAGAATATATTGAAACACGAATTAATGGCTGTGGAGCGAATTGCTGCGATATATTCACGCCCGAAGCACTGGAGTTAATCGTTCATGCATCTGATGGATTGCCTCGCTGTTTGAATCAACTATGTGACCATACCTGTCTGCTGGCTTCATTGTCGGGCTCAAAGCCAGCGGAGGAATCCCATGTTCGCGAAGCCCTTGATGATTTAGTGAAGCTGCCATTACACTGGAATGTTCCTCAACCACGTCTGGATCCTGTCAGCGAGCTCAAAGAATCGAATCATGCCTGTGAGAATTGCGATAGCTGTGAGAATAACTGCTGCGCTTCAGATGATGAATCGACAATCGAAATTTCACCTGTAGAGACTCCGGTAGTTGAGACAACATCAGTTCCGCAGTTACAAAGCCAGGAAGAATTGAGTGGAGAGTTGGAGTCTTCGGGAGTCTTTGAGATTGGCGGACCTGTTTCTCCTGAACCGGATAATTCTATTACTGAGGATATCAGTGATGAGGTGCAGGCGAGAAATGAATACGAAGAAGTAGAAGCGGGTTTTGATGAAGTCGCATTTGAGCATGGACAAATCGAATTAGAGTCTGATGTTGAGGAGCCTGTAAATGAATTAGCCCCGGCTGCTCTGACGGAGATTCCTGAGGAAATTACCGAAGAAGTTGACACAACTGTAAAATCGGAATCACAAAAACTCGAGTCTGCTCTTGAAGAGTTTATCGAAAAGGAATTTGTTGAGTCTGAAGTCGAGTATATCACTCCTGCTCAAAGGCAGGAGCTTGCTGAAAGTCTGTTGGATGGAGTAGGTGTGCCGGATAATTCCGTTCCCGAAGAAGAGGTCATTTGCAGTGAGGAGCAATGGGAAGAGGAAGTGCAAGATCGTTATGCAACTCTGGATGCCCGCAGGTTAGGTCAGCTTACAGAAGTTGCAAGCATTGAACCTGGTCCGCAAGAACAGGACGTAACCGACTCGGTGCAAAACGATCTGGAACACTCTATCGGGCAGTCCGTATTGGAACTGACAACGGAACTGGCTGCAGCCATTGGTGAGGCAGATGGGGATATCGTACCGAACCCTGATGACATTATCGTTACCGCAAATGAATCCTTCGCAGATAACGAAGCAGAAGCTGAATACGATGTTGTTGAACCTGAATGATTTCTGAGTTTTCTTCAGAATTGAGCCGCAATTTACTCATTCATGTATGATCTGACACTCCAGCTTTGATTATTCATCAGTCATTGGAGTTAGCCAACAGTTCTTCTCATCGTCGGACGTTACCGCGTCCTGGCTGATTTGCACGAATAATCCGGGCTATCCTTTTCAGAATAATAAATTACGCTGTTTACAGCAGTGGTGACTCAAGTAATGTCAACAATAGTTTTTTCCTGAAATGGGTAAAGCCAGTGCAAAAGACCCGTAAGGCGGCTTTCCAAAAATGTCTTACGAATCACTCTTGATTGGTTAATCTGGTACTGTCAGGTTAATCATCACACGCTATGGTTATTGTAGAAATTAAGGCTGTTTGTAGGGTCCGCTATTGCGGACCACCGCAGAAATAGGAGGATTTCACCTCTCATCGTGGTCCGCGAGTAGCGGACCCTGCGC
>WFOZ01000676.1 GCA_015487825.1 Planctomycetaceae bacterium | reverse complement strand
CAGGATGTGGCTCGCGCGATGGCTATCCCGGTTTTCGGAGGGATGTTAATCGAACCGTTCACCTCTTTCATTGTTCCAACAATGTATTGTGGATATTTAGAATTAAAAATGGCATCTGGAATGAAGGATTCCATTTGGGATGCATCTAATGAACAACAGGACGATGCACAAGCTGAAGCTCTACATGAAACTAACGCTGTGACAGCAGCGTAAGTAGTATCTGTGGTGTTGGTTACTACTCAACAGAATCGATGGGTAACTCAAAATCAAGATCTAATGTATCGCTTATGGTTCAATCGATGAACTCTGAATAATACGGCCTGAACAATTCAAAAGGAATTTTTTTAACTCTCAAAAAGGAGAAGCGGAATGAAACGTATTGGATTTTTAATGGTAGCTGCACTGTTGCTGGGAAATAGTTATTTTGCTCAAGGTGATGATGGTCACGCAAAGCATGATCACGCAAAACATGACTCTCTTCGTGCTGCGGTACAGGGAATTTGCCCTGTCACTGGTAATAAATTGGGAGATCATGGCGCTCCAATCAAAGTCAAAGCCGGCAAAGAAGAAATTTTCCTTTGCTGTAAAGGATGCCTGAGTGAAAAAATTGATCCTCAACACTGGGCCACCATTCACGCCAACGCTGCACGTGCACAGGGTAAATGCCCGGTGATGAAAAAGAAACTTCCTGCTAATCCCAAGTCTGTGGTTGTGAACGGTCAGACAATTTATGTCTGCTGCCCTCCCTGCACAAAAAAAATAGCAGCTAATCCTGCTCCGTTCCTGGCAACTGTCGACACTTATTACGAACAGGCGTTAAAAGCGAAGTAAAGATACTGCAAATTTAGTTGAGAACAATTTCTCATCTTTCTTCGTATCAGAGTCGGAACAAGCCCATCTTGTTTCCGGCTCTGATTTTGAACGATTTCACCTTTATCATTTCCACTTGAATGACAGATGGCAGGTTAAACAGATTCGTTCTCTGTACTTCAGGTATCATATCCAACAACAGGAGAGTAATGATGACTGGATACTCTACTCCCGGTCTGTTTACGGCTTTCATAATTGTTTCAGCACTGCTGCCGGCACCTCAAGCAAAATCACACGAAACTGCTCCTGGTTATGAGCAAAACAGGCCTGCTTATAATCGGAATGATTTTTACTATCAATCCAGAATTGCACCGCCTCCTTCCGGATATATTTATCGCCAACGTAGCAATCATAGGGGATGCCGCCCCTGCTCTCCAAGGGACCGCTATATTCCCAACAGAAATTTCAATTACCAAGGCCGAACAGAACAGCATTCAGCACCTGGCCATTTTCATGGAAACAGAAATATTCAGCAAAAGAATTCTCAATACTATCGACCAAATCGAATTAACTACCCGCCACCTGGGCGCCAGCTTCCCGACAATAATAATTCACATCAACATTCACACGATCATGGTGCTAAACCGCAGCCTGCTCAGCCCAACCCACCTCAAAAACTGCCACAAATGGACATCCCAAGTATCGAACCTTTAACTCCATAAACAAGTAAGACGTATTCAACGGCAGAACGATAAAAAAGCCGGCTCGACATATTGTCGAGCCGGCTTTTTGCATGGATATTTCATACTTTGAGTGAAAATATTTTTCGTAACATTCGATCTGTAAGCAGAGGATAATTACCTAAACGGAATAATCGGAAATGCATAACAATTATACAAATTATTTCGACTGAATCAGTTGGAGATTCTCAAATACATAGGTCGATAGCAAGGACTGTAACGAATTATGTATTTAACCAATGGGGGACAGGGATGTCCGGTATTTTCAAACAACGCAAAACGCTCACATTCGGCAAAAAACGCTTTCTGGCCACAACTCCTCTGGCGATATTGCTGGCAGGGAGTTTATCGGTGTGCGGCTGCAGATCAACAGAATCTCAACAGATTCGAGATCCGGAATACCATGAAGTTGTGCAATCAGTAGAACAGACCAGTTCCAACATTGTTGTTGCTGCAGCAGAAGCCGTCAGTCCGGTATTAACATATCTGGAAGGTGCGCACGGGCTTGATGAATATATATCTCACGCGATCGAACAGAATCCGCAAGTTCAGGCAGCCCGCAAGCAAATGGAATCATTGGCGTATCAGGTTCCTGTCGCTGCCAGTTTGCAGGACCCTAATTTGCTGATCACCGCACAACCCAAACCTGTTCAGACTGCATCGGGAGAACAGACACTCGCAATGGCAGTCAACCAGAAATTCCCCTGGTTCGGAAAACTGGAGATGCGGGCGGGTGTTGCAGAAGAACAGACTAATATAGCCAGGGCTAATCTTGCCGCTGCAGAGTTAAGTACGATTGAAAAAACAAAACGAGCCTATTTTGAACTCTACTTCATTCAACAATCAATAATGATAACTGAAGCAGAGCAACAGCTACTGAGTGAAATACGAAATGTCGCCAATACGCGGTACAAAACCGGACTCACCAGCCAGCAGGATGTATTGAGGGCAGATTTAGAAATATCCAATATCGAAAATGAACTGATTCAACTTCGGCAGCGGCTCAAAAGCGGTCAGGCCGTCCTGGCCCGTATCCTGCATATCGCTCCACAAACCAATGTGCTTGCGCTGGACGAAATACCGCGTCAGGAAATGGAGCTCAATTTGGAAGCACTTCAGGAACAGGCCATTGCAGCTCGTCCCGAGTTACATGCTCAACTGGCTGCAATTCAGCGAGAACGTCAGACAGTGCAACTGGCACGCCTCGATTACAAGCCGGATGTTACTCTAGGATTAAACTGGATTAACGTTGCAAATTCGGGCCTCAGTCCGGTTGCCAACGGGGACGATGCCTTTCTGATGTCTGCCGGTATTAACATGCCAATTTACCGCAAACGTCTTGATTCACAAATTCGCTCAGCCGAAGCAAAGGTTGTTGCTACTGCTCGTCAGTACGATGCTCTAAAAGACAACACACTGGAAGAAGTAACCGATCTATTTGCTAAAGTTGAAAGCCAAAAAGAATTACTTGTGCTGTTCGAAGATGACATCTTGCCCAAGGCCAGATTGACACTCGAAGTTTCCAGCAGAGCCTATAACGTGGGCGAAGTTGACTTTCTACAATTAATTGATAACTGGCGCGAACTGCTGCGGTATGAAATCAGCTATCGACGACAGGAAGCATCATTGCAACAATCTCTCGCCCAACTCGAACGAGTTGTCGGAGGAGTTCTGGTCTCTTCATATGCGATGCAACTGGAAAATGAAAATTCGCTGCCGACTCCTGCAGAACCAACACCCATTGAAATGCCCGCGGTCGCACCGGTTCCGGAAAAACAAGCTCCACTCAAACCGGTTCCCAAAGAAGAGATCCCCACGATAGAACCCCTCAAACCGATAAAATAATTAACTGTGACAGGCGATCCGAGGGAAGTTTTCGAACATCCTCAAATTGTTCGCCTTGAGCATCTGGCACTTATGAATCAATAAAATCTGTACTGCAAGGAAACGGAAAAATGCAGAACTCAATTAAATACCTTTCAGTATTGCTGCTGTTGGCAAGCATGTTTATGCTCAACGGTTGCGCCTCGGCTTACAATTGTTACGAAGGTAGTCGAGTCAACTGCCAATACTGCCCTCAACCTGCCCTCCCCTTCACTCATTATGCAGGCTGCAAATGCCACTCTCGCCCTGCGTTACAACATCTTCAACAAGGTGAATGAATTTCTTGCGTTCCCAGGGTCCTCCCGGAAAACGCAATAAACTTAAGATGCTGCTTCTCGCCGATGCAGTAACGATTTCAAGCAGCTTGATTTCCATTCAAAACGGAACAAGGACTATCGAGCCCGCGAGTGCCTGGGAACGAGTCGTCAGTTCGATTTCCCCAGATCACCTGTTGACTACTCACCTCTGTACTGTACCATGTACCCAGCACGGCTGGTTTGTTTTGACAGCCGTAACCAAATAGATCTCTTCGAAATTTGCACAAGCTCCGAAGAAATTGACCGTTAGTAGCACAAAGCAGAATTATTCGTCAGCCGCTAAGCACCAGCCCACGGTTTCTCTTACCATCGCGTAAACTGGTTGCTCACGCGTTCCGGCTGGCTTGCTCGTGAATGGGCTGTATCGATGAGAAGTCTACCTGTTTTTATCGCGGATTCATGCTTGCTTTGCAATGAGGATAATCTGAATGATGCTCACTTCTTTGCTGATGATCTCAATATTTACTTTGACAAATGTGGAAGTCAAAGATTCTGAAAATGTCGTAATGATGCTTGAGAACTACGTTATAGCTCAATATTCTTACGGGCCAGACCACCCACAAATGCGAAAGCGGCGAAAAAAAATTGAAAATACAATCAAGACCGATTTTCAATTCAACAAACGCCAGGTACAACTCCGCTTTGAAGAACTTGTAACCGAGCGCAAATCATTACTTCAAACGAAAGGCCTTACACATCCTGCTACAGTTGAGAATGCTGCACGGTTATCAGTGATCTCCCAGTTACTCGCAGGAAAACCTGTCGCAGCGGTATATCGCCACATCATCGAGACAAAGAACCGAGATTGATTTTAACGGCAACGAGGCGAACTGACATCAAATACGTCGAGCTGAAAACGGATGGCCTGCACGGCATCGGTCGGATCACACGAGTTACATACTCAAAATCCGGTAAAACATTGTATTGGGATAACCGGACGCTTGCATCTCTTGCGGGTTTCGCATTCAAGGCGAACTACTATGATGTGGAAACATTTGAGGAGTTCTGAATCTCCAATCCCCAACGGGATGGTAATGACTCACTTTTTTCTGCGACCATCACCATTGATGATGACGTGCGCGAACAATACTGGCTGGAAATCCGCCAGGCACCAACGAATGTGTCTCAAATAACCTACAAATCAAAAGGCAAAACCAAACGAGAAAGAGAATGTCTTGAAACATCTGTCCGTCGACGTGATATGGACAGAAGATTTCGAGCCCCTTAATACTACAAGAGACGATCATATGATGAATTGCCTCGTCCTCAGAGTCCTCCGTGGAAACACAAGTTGAAGTGTAACTATTCAGCATTGGCGCAGGGTCTGCTATTGCGGCCCCTACAAACAACCTTAATTTCTGCAATAACCAAACAATGCTGAATAGTTACGTTGAAGTTATTTTTTCATCCAAAAGGGAAGACGCCATGCAACGAATCCCTGGATTTGACATTGCTCGTGCATTCGCAGTCCTTGGCATGGTGATTGTTAACTTCAAGATCGTGATGAGTGCTGACGGCAATGGCCCGCCCTGGCTCGTCTCGATGACGAGCCTTTTCGATGGACGGGCCTCAGCGACTTTCGTCGTCCTTGCTGGAGCCGGGATATCGCTTCTGTCTAACAGAGCTCGTCTTGCTGGTAACACCTGGCTGATACATCAGCACCGCTTCGTCCTGCTGAAACGAGCGGCCTTTCTGTTCGTTGTCGGTTTACTCTACACTCCAATCTGGCCGGCTGACATCCTGCATTTCTACGGCGTGTATATCGCTGTTGCCGCCATGCTTCTAACGGTTAAAGATCGATGGCTTATCACGATCTCCGGATTTATCGTGGCTCTTTTTCCCATCCTGCTGTTGACGTTTGACTACAATCGGGGATGGAACTGGGAGACCTTGCACTATTCAGATTTCTGGACCGTTCGCGGCATGTTTCGTCACATATTTTTTAATGGGTTTCATCCGGTTATTCCGTGGCTTTCGTTTCTGCTCTTTGGCATGGTACTGGGGCGATCCGACTTCACAAATCCTTCGACACGCAGATGGTGGCTGATTTTCGGAATATCTGTCACCACGTTCGCGGAAACCGCAAGTAAATTTCTCATCAAAGCTCTCTCTGCAAATGCCAGCTCTTCAGAGGAGATTGAGGAAATTGTTGCCGTTTTTGGCACAGCGCCAATGCCCCCGATGCCGCTCTATATTCTGGCTGGAATTGGTGTCGCATGCATCGTCATTTCACTCTCGGTAGAGATTGGACAGGTCGCTTCAATCAATCACTGGCTCAAACCGCTTGTCTCCACCGGACAACTTGCCCTGACGCTCTATGTTGCTCACGTCATTATCGGAATGGGAACACTTGAGGCAATTGGCCGCCTCAAGCAGCAATCACTCATCTTCTCAGTCAGTTGTGCTCTTGCATTTTGCGTTCTTGCTGTCATGTTTGCGCATTTGTGGACATTGCGTTTCAAACGCGGCCCACTCGAAACCATCATGCGACAACTGGTAAATTGAATTTGGCAACCACAGCCTATCTCGTTTCCAAACGCCACCCTGAAAACAAGATAGACGGTCCGCAGATAGTGGCCTGTGCAGTATGATGCGGTTCTTCGCAGAACTTAATGGAGGAAGAAGCTATTATGCTTTGGCGTGTTCTTCAAACCGCGGGTCGTCGATGCCAAGTTTTAGTTTCCACTCCATAATCGAACAGTATAAAACCGGAACGACGAGCATAGTCATGATGGCAATGGTCATGCCGCCGAAACTTGGCAGCGCCATCGGGACCATAATATCTGAACCTCTCCCGGTAGAAGTCAGCACCGGAATGAGTGCCAGAATTGTTGTTGCAGTTGTCATTAAACAGGGACGCACACGCCTTAACCCGGCTTCCAAAGTTGCTTCACGGGCTGCTTTGACCGAATTGATTTTCTTTTCTCGGAAACTCTGGTCAAGATACGTTGCAATCACCACACCATCGTCGGTGGCGATACCAAACAGTGCCAGGAAACCGACCCAGACTGCAACAGAAAGGTTGATCGTATGCACCTGCATCAAGGTACGGGTATCGGCACCAAACAGATCGAAGTCGAGGAACCACGGTTGTCCGTACATCCAAAGCATGATGAAACCGCCGGACCAGGCGATGAGAATCCCGCTGAAAACGAGCGAGGTGGTCAAAATCGATTTGAATTGAAAATACAGAATCAAAAAGATCATAAATAATGCTAAGGGTAAAACGACCATCAATGTTTTTTGTGATCGAATCTGGTTTTCATAACTTCCCGCGAAAGCAAAGCTGACGCCGGGGGGCAGGATCAATTCGCCACTTTCAATTTTTTTGCTTAAATATGCCTGACACTCTTCGACAACATCAACTTCAGCCTGCCCCGCTT
>WFOZ01000675.1 GCA_015487825.1 Planctomycetaceae bacterium | reverse complement strand
TTGCGTTTCCTCCAAGAACAGGCAGCGGCCCCTGGAAGCCCATGGTCAGCAGGCGATCAATATCGGTATCATGCTGAACGTAGATTTTCTGTTCTGAACGATCATATTGCAGGTAGAACGTGGGCAACATATCAAGCCCGTGCTCTTTCATCGAACGAAATTCATTCGCAGTTGCCCGATCAATAAAGGCTTCGTCTTTACCCGCAAACATCGTGCGATTTCTGGGATAATAATACGCGGAAAGATGCTTGCGAGGATCCTTCTGAAGCTTAAACCCGAGAACCCGAAATGAAAGCGGGATTTTCACCGGTTGATCAAACCGATCATCCTGTAAACTGACCGTCCCCTGATACAACCCCGGTTTTGCATCCTCCGGCACATGCACCGTCAACCACCACCGCTGGCACTCTTGCGCAACAGAAGAATGAGCCGTCACCTTTTCCAGTAACTCAGGCACCCGACGGTAGGTTTCGCGAGACGCATAACGCGGAAAACCAACATTCCAGTAAGTTTGTATACGGATATCAATTTGCGAGGCCGGGATACTGAAATTATTCGAAGTAAGCTCCGAACAGACGACAGTCATATTCTTCAAATCTTGGATTGGGTATAGACTGATCGTAATGGGTTCGAATTCGCCTGGAGTGCCGAGCGCACTGAGTGATACAACTCGCTCGTCTGCTCGCGGATGAGTGTTGGCGTAAACAGGTTCGGTAATCGGTCGTTGAAAAAGCAGGTATCCCCGCTGGCGTTCTGCGCTGGTGAGTATCGGTTTACGGACCGTTTCAATAAATGGCACCTCGGTCCACCCCGAGGGAATGCTCGGCTGCTCACGTGCCAGACGCTGTTGTGCCTCACACTGCTTTGTTTCGAAAGAAGATAAGAAACCAGAAGTTACCAACAAGATCAATACGTATCGCATCTCGACCTCTTTATTCAGTTAACGGCTTCACGTGAATCATAAGTAAACAAACCGAGTATCCAGATATCGCTTTTTTCTGCACGTAATTTTATGCGGTGCTTCCGGTAGTGCAAACCATTCACGCCGCGTCTGTTTTCGATGAAATGTTTTTTGTTTGCTGAATCTTCATAAGGGATGTCAGTTGGTTGAGACCAGACCGTATTGCCATCTACTTCGCTCACAAGTATTCCACCTGTAGGTTGATCGAGATAGGCTATCGACAGATCGGTTGCCTCAATAGATATTTCGATGCTGTCCCCTTTGGCCAGTTTGAACATCCTGGTGCCATACGGTGCGCCCCATGTAGAAACGAACGGTTGGACAGAACGCTTGCCTTCCCATTGATTTGAATCTGCTGCGATAAATTTGCGATTCGGACAAATT
Organism: Planctomycetaceae bacterium; assembly: GCA_015487825.1. Lineage (GTDB taxonomy): Bacteria > Planctomycetota > Planctomycetia > Planctomycetales > Planctomycetaceae > Rubinisphaera. Next base: position 1,945 of record WFOZ01000675.1, on the reverse strand, counting down.
TTGCAATCAACTGCGGTGAGAGTGGCCTGATCCGTCGGGATTTCGATGATGTGTCGATCTCCCAACTGCAGGCGACCATGCACGAAAGATGAATTTCTTGGATACGGTTTCGACCAGCGATGCCTGCCATGCCCGGCATTCACAGCAGGCTTGCCGTCGATCAGTAACTTGGTCAATTCATTTTTCTTCTTGTTGTCTGTCCAAATGTTGAAGGCACAATCTTCAATAATCATCATCTTATCGTTTACAATACGGGGATTCGGTTTCAGGAATCGGGTTATATTGCCTTCCCACCCGTAAGTGAATTTGTTCATTCGTTCGGGGAGATACCGTTGTGGAAGACCGACTTGAGGATTGGGGGGAATCTCGAACAGTTTTTCAAGCTGTTTGAACCAAAGATAGTGGGCAGCGGCACCGGGATGACCTCCATCGGGGGCGATCGCGTACTTATTGCAGGTGTGCTCCAGATCGATCAGCATCTGTGCTGCATCAATAAACGGGATACCGTAGTGGTTGCATAAGTTTTGCATTGGTCCCCAGATAGAAACCTGGTTTCCTTTATCGCGAATCCACATACATGAAACGAATTCGACTTTCGGATATCGTTTCTGAAACCAGCGGATCGCTCCTTCATAGGCAGCAATTTCATCGGGGCGGTCGATATGTTCGTTATGGCCATGACCGAAAATGATTAAATCAGGGGCAGGAGTTTTGCCATCACGAAAAAAATCCGGGTAAAGTTCATTCCAGGATTTACCTTTCGGGTGCCCATTACGGTTTGGATCAGGAGGTAATTTCAGCTCTGAATATTCCTGAAACCCGCTATGCGATTCTCCGATGGAAGACCCATCGCAAGCCATCACATTCAGAAGAATTCTGTTGACCGGATAATTGAATTTGCGCATCAGTTCCAGCCGCGTTCTACCGGTATACATGAAGTAGTGCTGCCACCAGCCAATGTAATTTTGCAGATCGGGACGCCGTTCCTGTTCGACCAGTAATCGGGCAATTTCTTCAGATGTTGAAGTTCTGCATTCGCTTAACGGTTTTTTGTAGTCGGCTGATTTACTGTTTTCATCGTAAAGATAAAGCTGCGGATTGGCACTGCCACGATCAATACTGGAACCGAGTGTCAGAATATAAACCGGTTCTCCGTTTGTCAGCTTCTGTAATGTTCTGGGGATTTGACGATAGTATTCAGGAAGAGATCGGGAAGATTTCGCTTCGATACGAGCCTGAGAACCCTTCACAAGTTTCGGGGAGTGAACCCAGACATCTTGCTGCGACACGTTCTTGAATTCAACGAGTACTCCGACAACATTACGAAACGAAGCAGAAGATTCTTTCTGATGTTGAAAGGAAGCATCAATTTTCAACCCTTCGCAGGTAAGGAGAAATTCTTTTTGCACATCATCTGAAGATGCTTCCAGCAGAACGGATCGTATCAACTCGCCTCGTCCATGTCGGGAAAATGTTCGCTTATCTCGGAAGCCGAATTGCGTTGGAGACCAACTCCCCTCAGCACTTTCAATCATCATTAAGCACACGCGAGCCTGTAATGCTTTTTTCTGCTTCTGGAATCCGTTCACAGCCAGGCTTACAGAATCGCCATTGGAAAGACTCAAGTCAGAAACAGTTGCGAACTGCCAGATCCGCTTCCCCGGTTTAATACAAACCAGATTGCCCGGACAACTTACAGCAGATTCGGTTTCTTTATTTGGAGGAATTGCAGAAATATCCCCCCAGCTGTCCGTATTCCAGCAGGTGACAGAATTCCCTTGCTCAGAGGACTTTGTTGTTGCACAATATCCGAATTGAGGATTTTGCAGCAAGTTTTCAACTGCCTGAGACTCGCCTGAATTTGCAGGTCGAAAAAAACAGAGAATAACTGCCAGGAAGGTTACGGTCGATCTTCGATTCATAAGCAGGGTACATTCGATAAAAG
>WFOZ01000674.1 GCA_015487825.1 Planctomycetaceae bacterium | reverse complement strand
TCTTATTCCAACGATTTCGAAGCTGGAGATGTCACTGGTTTCCGCCCGTTGACGCCTTCGAGCTGGGCAGTCCAGCCAACAGGAACAGGGAATAAAACTTATTGTATCACAAATGCAAATCTTAACGGAGATGAATATAGTACGATTCCTGGCGAACCATGGACAGACTTTACACTATCATTGTCCGCAAAAGCCGGAGGTGCGAATAATAAAAATTTTTTCATTCTTTTCGGGGTGCCAGATTTTAACAATGCAACGCGTAACGGCTACTATTTACAGTTCGCTTTCGGTGGCATCAAATTGTACAGGACGATCAACGATGTTGGCAGTCTCATCGGCAGCCACCCCATGAATCTGATGAGTGAAGATATATTTCACGATATTAAAGTGGAAAGAAACGGGTCCAACATCAAAGTGATTGCCAAAAATCAGGTGGTCATCGATATCAATGACAACTATTTTCCGTCCGGATATATTGGATTCGGGTCTTATAAAAACACCGCATGTTTTGATGCTCTTTCCATAAACGGTGGCGGGGCGAGTTCCGGGCTGTTCAACGACAACTTCGAAGATGGTGTCGCGGATGGTTGGACCCCTTTGACCCCATCTCGTTGGTCGGTAACTTTAGAAAATGGGAGTATGCGGTACTTTCTGAATACGACAAATTATAACTCACCGGATGGTTCCCGACCAGGCGAATACTCTCTCATCGATAATTCAGACTATGGTGATTTTACTTTTGAATGTCTGGCAAAAAGTGCTGATGCTGCTATCGGGAGTACTTTTCCTGACCTCGGCATTGTTTTTGGCTATCAAGATGATAAAAACTTTTATTTTGCCATGTTTAACGGGCAGGCAACCGAGACTTCGATTGATCGTTATGTCAACGGTGTGAGAACTCGTTTGGTTATGTATAATAATCCAACTTTTTCGGATGGGAATTATCATTCTCTGCGAGTTGAGCGAGAGGGTACTATCATAAAAACCTATTTTGACGGTACGCTCATTTTGACCGCTGATGATGGAACATTCCGTTCAGGAAAAATCGGCGTAGGTTCTTTTAATGATTCCGGCTATTTTGACGACATTACTATTTCCACGTGCGAATCACCTGTGATTGCCCCGTTGACGAATATTTCCTTGCCTCCCAATAGCCAGATCCCCGCGGGAAGCATTCTTTCCATCCCGATTACGATCAGCACCGACAAGCTTATCGGGGTAGCCCAATTCACTGTTGACTACCTCAGCACCGTCATCAACTTTGTCAGTGCCTCTATCGGGCCGGACGCTCCTGGCTTTACCATTTCGCAGATCAATACGACGCCTACTTTCCCTCCTGTGACCGGTGGAACCGATCGCAACGTCATCGTTCAGATGAATGGTGGTGCAACAGGAACATTTACAGGTGAAAAGAAAGTCATCATGTATCTCAACTTTCAGGCCGTTGGAACGCCCGGTAGTAAATCTGTTCTGGCGATCAATCCGGAATGTAACAAGACATTTTTATCAACGACTGATTTCATTGATATATGCGGCTCGGATATATCTTTTGAAAAAGGCTCTGTTACAATTGTCTCTGGTACAGAGGTCAGCGGGACTGTATCGTATTATAATAGTCAGCCTGTGAGCGATGCCATCATTAATTTGTCTGGCCCTGCAAGCAAAAAAGATACAACAGACACTTCGGGGCAATACAGAATTGTCGATTTCCCCAGCGGTACATATAACCTGTACGCTGAAAAAACGGGAGATCGCCGTAGTGCAATTTCAGGCTCGGATGCGCTTGCCGTTCTTCAAGCTGCAGGTTTTGCTCGTACGCTGACTCCGGACCAAATTATCGCGGCAGATGTCAACGAAAGTGGTGATGTTACCGGTGCAGATGCGGTAGCAATCCTCAGATACCTCGCTTTCCTGAATACCGGCACAGCAAATGTGGGGACCTGGAAGTTTATTCCTGGTTCCCTCAGCATCACTATTTTTGGTAAGCAGCAACAGGATTATACCGCTTATTTGCTCGGGGATGTTACCGGGAACTGGGGAATCACCAACTCTGCAGGAGTAGCCAAGCAAACAGTCTCTGCAGATATTCTTACCGGTAAGGCGTACATTCAAGACGGGCTTTTGAGGGTGCCGCTTCAGCTCAGTTCAGATGGTGATGCCGTCTATTCAGGTAGAATAAGGATTGATTGGAATTTTGAAGATGCCTCAGGGGTTGACTTTGTTCCTTCAAACAAAGACATCCACTTTGCAATCAACAGCCAAAAAGCAGGGATGACCCATATCGCCTTCGTTAGCCTTGAAGGCCTCAAAGCCGGTGAAACTATTGGAGAGCTCACCACACGGTTCTCCAACGTTAAGAGTAACAAAAACAACGTACTTGGTGAAGTGGCCTACTCGGAACTCAATGACGTAGAAAAGCCTGCGAAGCAGCAGATATTCCTGGATAAAGCAACATCAAATATTCCAGAGGATATCACCTTGCTACCCAACTATCCTAACCCCTTCAACCTGGGAACAACAATACGTTTCGGCATCCCCGAAAGTACGGAACCTGTGAATACACAATTGACGATTTACTCCATTGATGGGAAGGTGATCCGTACACTCGTTAATGAAGAACTTCGTGCGGGTTATCATTCGCGGGTCTGGAACGGATTGGATCAATCCGGCAAAACTGTATCTTCCGGTGTCTATATCTACCTGCTCAAATCCGGGACAAAGCAGGCCAGTGCCAAGCTTTTAATTGTGAAATAAACCCTATCGTTTATAGTGGAAACTGTGGTCAGGCAGGTGTAGCATAAGCTTGCCTGGCCACAACTTTTAGTGGGAGAGATGAATATGTATTTATTCACGATTCCGAAAAATTTCAGTACGCGTTTATTCTTTTTTCTTATTTATATATGCCCGATTATATCTCTGGCACAAAGTCGCCTGAGTATGCCGACCATGGCTGTCAATGAAATTGATACGCTTGCTATTCCTGTTTTTCTGTCATCAGACTCAGCCATCACTTTTGTACAATTCACACTTGAATACAACTCGAATAATCTCCAGCCATTAACCCCATTCAGTTCTGTCGGGAAAGATAATAATCAATTAGCTGTATCATTAATCAATACCAATTTACCTTTTCAGCCTCAACAAACAGGGGCAAACGCCAATGTCCTCTTTCAGCTTTCCGGAGGTGGGACTAATTCACTCAGTGGAGATTCACTCGAAATCCTGCTTCTGAACTTTGCCGTCCAGGGGAACCAGGGAGATTCTTTAACAGTCTGGTTTGATGACAGGAACGGGCGTACGCTTCTGACGACTATAAATGCAATAGACATCCAGGGTAAGCAGCTCAAACTGACCGACGGGCATTTACTCCTACGTGCTGCCAAACAATATCCACCTAGAATACAGTCGATAAACGACACCACCGCAATTGAAGACTCCCTCTTTGTTATGCAGGTTACCGCAGCAGACTCAAACGCCGCAGATTCTCTGCTCTTCTCAGACGATACCCCGCTATTTGATATTAACTCGCAAACAGGTTTGATTTCATTCACACCTGAAAACAGTGACGTCGGGACACACGAAATCACTATATTCGTCACAGATGGCATTTCCAAAGACTCCACACAGTTTGAGCTGACCATTCAGAACGTCAATGACCCTCCGGAAGCTTTTGATTTACTTGCACCAGCAAACGGCAGTATCTTAGAGACTCTCAATCCGCTATTAGTCTGGAAGAAATCCATTGATATAGACATTGGTGATTCTGTCAAATACTCTGTTATATTGTCCTATATCCCAGATTTTTCCGATACTCTTCTATTTAGCAATACAGCAGACACGTCATTTACTGTTTCTGGCGTTCTCGAGAGAGCACGAACATATTATTGGAAAATAATTGCCACAGATCAAGCTGGTAGTTCGCGGAGTAGTACATCAAACTTCTCATTTTTCACTTCTTCTATAGCAACTACTGTGAGGAAGGATGCTGGAAATCTGCCGTCCTATTTTTCACTCCTCCCCGCCTACCCCAACCCGTTCAACCCGGAGACGCGTATAGCATTTACAGTGCCCAGGCAGGCTCGTGTGACGCTATCTGTATTCAATGCTCTGGGGCAGTTGGTCGAGACGCTTTATGACAAAACCCTCGAAGCCGGGGTTTATACCTCTACATGGTCTGCGACCCGTGCGGACGGTCGTGTTTTACCCAGTGGTGTTTATATCGTGGTCCTTCGGGCAGAGAATTTTGTCCAAACGCAAAAAATTGTTCTTTTGCGGTAACTCGCAATCTACTCATCGAAGAAGCCTGTAGCCTGCTAAAAGCTTGATCATGAAAAAAGATACAGAAGTTGACCAGTGACGAGCATCGGGTTTCTGTATAATCATACTCCCAGCCCGGCTACAGGCTTCTTCATAATGCCCTCTATCTTCCCCCCCACATGTCATCCAAATGCAACACAAGGTAACTTTAATTTATACAGCCAGATAAAGATACGCTCGCAGGATCGGATGTCGCATTTGTGC
>WFOZ01000673.1 GCA_015487825.1 Planctomycetaceae bacterium | reverse complement strand
TGTCGGCGAAGAAGCCCGGAAGCTGTACGATGATGCCAATGCGATGCTCGATAAAATTATCGCAGAAAAATGGTTAACCGCAAAAGGTGTTTACGGATTCTGGCCAGCCAATTCCGACCGGGACGATATCATTCTTTACGATCCTGAAGACGACAATATAGAACTGATGCGATTTCCGATGTTGCGCCAACAATGGGAACGCAAAGGGCAAACTGAATTCCGTTCGCTGGCTGACTATATCGCCCCTGTTGATTCCGGACGTAAAGATTATCTTGGCGCGTTCGCGGTAACGACCGGATTGAATATCGAAAACCAGCTCGAAAAATTTGAGGCCGAGCATGATGACTATCAATCGATCATGCTCAAATCGGTGGCAGATCGACTCGCAGAAGCATTCGCGGAGTGCTTGCATGTTCAGACGAGAGCTGATTGGGGGTTCGGCAAGAAAGAAAATCTTTCCAATCAAGAGATGATCGACGAAAAATACCGAGGCATCCGCCCCGCGTTCGGCTACCCCGCCTGCCCCGATCATACCCCGAAGTGGAAACTTTTCGAGCTTCTCCAGGCAGAAAAAAACGCAAACATCACCCTGACAGATTCCCTCGCGATGTGGCCCGCTTCCTCAGTCAGCGGCCTCTATTTCGCTCATCCAGAATCCCGCTACTTCTCGGTCACTCAAATTAGCGAAGAACAACTCGAAGATTACGCAAAACGCTCAGGTATGAGCACAGAAGAAGCCCGTAAATGGCTCTCGCCAATTATGGGATAAAAAGAATAGTAAGAATAGGAGAAGTGGAGAGGGTTGGGTTGCTGTTTCGTCAAATGAGCTTGTTTGCTATATTTCCGTCTCAGTAATGAATATTCAGCTGTGGGGTTTATGTACGGACGCGTTGCCTCTGCAATTATCTTGGTACATAGTTTTCGGTCAAAAACGGGAAAGGAATCCCTGTGAGTCAGGATCAGACATCTTCTTCAGAAAAAACGACTCAACATTCTGTACCCAATGAGCAGGAGAATGCTGGGGTTTCGTTGCAACTTGGAGATAAAAATCTGCGAGTTGATGACTCACATCTGATGCCTGTCAGCCCTGTTTCCGCTTCCGCGCAGACTCCAACTCCCCCGACTGAAAAGGCTCCGCCAGAGAACCGGCCTTCACCGGTTTCTGTTGGGCTTTCTGAAGATGCCTTACTGGCTGATGCAGGAAGAGTTTTTGAGCAACTGCGCATCCGACTGGCAGAACTTGATCATCGGGAGCAGGCCCAGCAGGAAAAAATCCAGGAGCTTGAACAGCGGGAGACTCAGTTTTCCCGTTGGGTCGATCAGACTCGCCAGGATTTAACATCGCGTGAAACCCGGTTAATGGAATTGGAAACCGATGCTGATCGCAGGCAAAAACGAATTGATGAACAAGCAAAGCAACTGGAGCAGCAGCAAAAGCTTCATCAGGAAGCAACATTAAAGCTGCAACTTCAACGAGAGGAACAGGAACAGCGTTTTTCGGAAATTGAAACAGAGATCGAACAGCTTCGAAAATCCCGGCTCGATGAAATTGAACGGATCGAAAGAGAATCTGAAGAAACACTGACCAGAAAACGGAACGAGTTTGAACAAGCCTGCCAGGAGCAGCTGGAGCAGATCAAGCAACAGCAGGCCCAGGCAACGCGTCGGCTACGATTGCAGGAGGACCACCTCGAACGATTACGTACACAAACCGAGCAACAACGCAATTCGCTAAAAGTTGAGACCCAACAGGCGATACAAAAACATCAAAAGCTTAACGAACAATTCCGCATGCGAGCTTCACAACTTCGCAAAGCGCGCGGTCTGCTTGATGAACGATTGGCTGCGTTCGAACGCAAACAGCAAATTGCCGAAACAACACTGAAGCATCAGCAGGAACAACTTCTGCACGAACAACAACAGCTTCAGGAGATTCAGACAGAATTCAAACAGATTCAACAGGAGAGAGAAGCGGAATACGAAAGCCGTCTTTCTCAACTGGATACTCAACAGCAGCAACTACATCTCCAACAGCAGCAATTACTGCAAACACGTGAGCAGGTTATCGAAACTCATCAGGAGAATCTGGAAATACGCCTCGCCTTTGATGAACAGGTTGTCAAGTTCGCGTTGGAAACAGGGCAGACGCCGGATGAACAGAGTCTGCAGACTTCCCGTGAAAAGCTGGATCATTTTTACCAGGAAACCCGCCAGCAACTGGAAACACTGCAAGCTCAATTAACGACGCAGCAACAGGAACTGTCCCGCAAACGCCAGACGCTAAAAAAATACGAAACAGAATCTCGCCAATGGATCGTGGAAGGGATCACCCGCTGGGAAGAACAACGACGATTACTTGAAGAACAACGACTTGAAACAGACCGGCAGAACGAAATCCGGGAAGCAAAACTGAATCAATTACTCAGCGAACGTGAAGAAGCGGAAAACATCATCCGCGATCTGCTTTCCCGGCTGGAGCAGGCATCTGATCTGGATCCGTGATGAACAGTGCTCGAAATCGACAGGTATTTGGTGTAGACTGGCGGTGAATTGCAATACCTGATTTCCACAACTTCATAGTGAAAAGGATTTTTCATGGGTCACTCTACTTCCTGCACTCGACGTGAAGCGATGAAGACTGTCGCTCAAGGTTTAGCAATTATTGCGATCTCAGGCACTTCCTCTGCAGCTGAAAATAAATCGAGTCGCACCATACCGAAGGTTCCGGGTGATTTGTCCATCGAGTGGCGTCGTCGGGAAAAATCGGATGATGGTTTCAAGGTAATAAACGAAACTGTTTCATGGAAGGCTTCTGAGACAGCAATCATCATCTGTGACATGTGGGCCGATCATCCCTGTAAAATGGCTGCAATGCGAGTGAATCGGATGGCTCCTAAGATGAATGAAGTTGTTTCGCTGGCTCGCGATCAGGGGGTAGCTATTATCCACGCTCCATCCGGCGGCGTGAAGCTTTATGAACAGACACCATACCGTCAACGCATGAAACTGGCGGTACATTCCAAGCCATCGGTTCCTATTCAACGCTGGTGCTATCTCAATGAAAAACATGAAGGTCCCTGGCCGATTGTTGATAACGTAAAACGTGACGATGCCAGAGTTACCGGTTGTGATGACCCGATTGGTGCGCCACACGTTGCAACCGACCGGCATCAGCATGCTGCAATAGATATCAACGGCTACGATGGTATCAGTGACAATGGTCAGGAAATTTACAACTTCCTCGAACAGGAGCAGCGCAAGAATGTTGTCCTGATGGGCGTTCATACCAACATGTGTGTTCTTGGACGCCCATTCGGTATCCGTCAGCAAAAATATCTGGGGAAAAATGTTGTCCTTTGCCGCGATTTAACGGATGCTCTTTATGACCCGAGAGATAAACCTTATGTCAGTCACGCCCGTGGCGTTGAGTTGGTTATCGAACATATCGAAAAATACTGGTGCCCCTCGATTCTCGGAAAAAGTTTGACAAAAACGATTCCGGGAACAAATGGGCCGGAAGAGATTTAAGCTTTAGTTTTATTCGTTGGGCACCTGAGGCAACACAATACGTGTGGCATAAATACCGCCGTGATGAATGGTCTGCGTGGCGGTTTTGAGTGTTGCATCTGCATTTTGATTGGCTGCGGTATTATGATTGCGGTCATAATTGGGAAAATCGCTGCTGGTGATATCCAATCGCATGCGATGCCCAGGCAGGAAGGCATTTGAAGTCGGATTCATGCGAATCGTGTACTTGTACGTTTCCCCCGGCGTGATCAGGCTCGGCTTATCGAGGCCCTCACGATATCTGGCCCGGACCATTCCCATGGAAACATCCCGTTCGATGCCATCCGGTGCAACGTCGATCAGTCTGACAAAGAAATCGGTATCTGGCGCTGTAGATGCTGCATACAATTCGACAACCGGATTACCAGTAACCTCAATTCGCTCTTTAAGAATATCAGTTTGATAAACAAGGATATCTTTTCGTTTTGCCAACGGTTTTTGATCCGTTGGAATTTGAAACAATGCAGAGCCGTGCAGCGAAGGAACAGGGTCTTTCGGATCATACGTAAACTTGTTATTCCCGATATCGTAAGATTTTTCCGTGACCAGTTTCCCATCACCCGCAGGCGTGTTTGCCTTTCCTTTACTCGAAAGATAAAAAACCTTATCGACTGTTCTTATCAGAGGCCAGTATTGTTCGTCGCGCCACTTGTTATCGCCCATCACGAAGATACGGTAGGGAGCCGTTTTGTCGATCCCGTTCTGTTTCCCTTTGAGCCAGTAATCGAACCACCGAATTTCCAATGCGACAGCATCCATCTTGGCGTTTGGACCGAAATCGATATTGCCATAACGCCTCTTTCCACGACCAACATGCGCCCAGGGACCGATGATTGTCCGCGAACCTTTGCGAGCAATTTCGCTCTTTGCCTCGTTCACCATTGTTTTATTTAACAGCATGTCGCCGTTGCAGTGGTCGTACCAACCAATGATATCAAAATTGGGCACGGTGATTTCTTTGACATCCTCATGCAATTTCCAGGGGTCGGTGTGAGGATTGTTGAGCCAGTAATGAACTGCTTCGGTTTCGTCTTCGAACGCTTCTCTGGGCAAATCAAGGTAGGGAAGGAAATTCAACCATTTTTCAGAATCCCCTTCGTTCCATAATTTTCTTGAATTGATTACGGGGCGACCTGCCTTGGCTCGCATATCGGGCGACATGCTGACAACCCACCAGTGCATCCGACGACCGGTGCGGATTGTTCCCGGCCCTTCCAGATCTGTGTAACGGGCAGGAATACTGAATGCAGCCATTGCCACCAGAGAAGGAGGCCTCAATGGGGCTAACCGCCATTGCAGAAATGCGTTATACGAGGCTCCAAAGGTTCCCACCTTGCCGTTAGAACCGGGCAGTTTCGCAGCCCATTCCACCGTATCGTATCCATCTTTTGCATCGTCTGTTTCGAATCGCACAAACGATCTCCACTTGCCATCCGAAGCGTATCGTCCACGTGCATCCTGCGAAACAACGATATAGCCGGCTTTGACGTAACGATCAACACCACCGTTTCGCTTGCCATAAGGTGTTCGCATAACAAGAACAGGATACGGCCCCCCCTGATCGGGTCGAAAAACATTGGCTCGAAGCACAACGCCATCTCGCATCGGCACTGCAACATTCCGTTCCGTCAAAACTTTAATCGCAGAGGATTTCTTTTTTGTTTTTACCGATCCGTGCCTGACATAAGGCCCCTTGAAAACCCTGGCTTTTTCAGGGAAGGGGAGCATCGGTTTGATTGGGGCCGGTGCAACAAATTTGTGACGTAGAGGAAGATCGACCGAAGCCGGTTCGTACCACCCGATTCGGTTTTTCTTATACGTATTCTGATGCAGATAAACATCAGCCCTGGCACTGCTGCACCCCTGTGTGAACCTGATCAATCGGCTCATCGGAAGTGCGCCGCCATGATGCCTGGTTAATGCTGCAACCTGAAGAAACGAGACACCCCAACGAGTTTCAGAAATCGTCTTGCCTCCCCAGGTATCATCCGGATTCTTAACATGCGTATGCCCGCCAACCCAGAGATCAATCGCCCCTCGTCCATTTTTCTTTTGAAAATCATCGAGAAAATCCTCAAAAACGTGAGCATCTTCTTTGTACTGAAAATCATCCGGGTCATCTTTTTCGATAATGTAATACAGATACGATGAACCCGCTGCACTTCCCGAACTGCCATGATACCGCGGATGCCCTTCGCCACGCCCAGAGGCAATTGTTGTCTCACGCAATACGTGATGATGCATCGTGATGATGATTTTATCCTGATTTTCAAGCACCTGCTGCTTCCACCAGTTGAACGTATCACGCGTGACTGCACCGGCTGGAAATCCACCGGAAAAATTCTCTTGACTGTGCCCGCGCCCAACAGGAGCGGGGGCATCGTTGCGATCAGCCAGCATCAAAAAGAGAATGTTCCCAGCCTGAAATTTGTATCTCTCCCAGTTCCCTTCGACAGGAAACGGCCGCCGCTTCGGATCGACGCCCGAAAACTCCGTGTTTTCTCCTAACGGATCGCCCCATTTTCGAAACCATGAACCCGGACCATGATCGTAATACGGCGCATCATGATTGCCGGGAACATTGTAGATCTGCTCGCGGCGATGTTTGGTCATTACCCGATACTGCCGCAGTAATTCCTCCCCGTCAGCATCACCCGGAGGATACTGATGAGCAGACAAATCACCGGCATCGATCATAATATCCCAGTCAAACCCCGGGGCATCTTTCACGAGACCTTCGGATTGTTCAATCGCAGAGCCAAGACTCTTTCGCCCTCGAAGAACATCAGCCGGAACATGCGAACAACTTGTCGCCCAGACACGAAACTCGCGTAATTTCTTTTCCTCGCAATGAGCCGTCGTTGCGATAAAAAGAAATAGCAACGAGGTAATAAGAAATCGGTTCTGTTTCATCTCTTTCCCTTGGATATTGGAAGTGATATTTACAGAAACAACTGTAAAGCAGAGCGGGATCCATGTCTACTTCGCGAAGTGAACATGGCCAAAATCCATCAGGACAATGGAATGTCTGGGTTGCAGTAGAGGATTAAAAGTATGAAAGAGACGATGCAGATGAATGAAAATAGCAAAAATAATAACAGGATTGATATTACTGTTATTGTTTTTTTGATTGCATTATTCATTTGAGAGGTGGATTCAATTTTGAAATGCAATTATTTTTG
>WFOZ01000672.1 GCA_015487825.1 Planctomycetaceae bacterium | reverse complement strand
TGTCCAATTCTGGGGGCAGATTGTGTGAAAATCAGCCGGGTATTCATTCTTTTCAAATAACAATCTATCCCCAGCCACCCTCTCGCTGAATAGTTACCAGCAATGTTTGGTTATTGAAGAAATTAAAGTTGTTTGCGCGGTCCGCGGGTAGCGGACCCTACGCCTGAAAACAATTCGCTGAGTAGCCCGACCGCTTTTTGTGGTTGGGTTGCGTCGCAACAAGATCTCCGCGTCATGCGGGTTCAATCTTTATTGAAAATACAATTGGAATCGAAGGGGTCAATAACGGGGCCGGGAGTTCAGACCGTCGTGAAGATGTAACAACGCGTGGTGGATATAGTGGCTGATCAGTCAACGGGGAGGCTAGGGGTTTACCCTGAAGTGCCGAATAATCGTTATAATCGTTATTATTCGCAAGATTCGTAAAAGATCCCTACTGTCGAGACATGAACAGAGTAGAGCAATAATACTTAAGCAGGTAGTTAGCCGAAAGAGATCTGCAGGGCCATAAATTTACGCAATCGATGCAATAAACAAACCTGGCAAAGGCTATCTGCAATGCAGAACATGGTTCAAGATATCCTCAACACCGACATTCTAAAAATCACTTCAAATGTTTCGGTCGAGTTTGCTGTTTCGCTCGCCCTGTATCGTCAGGTTGAAAACCTGTATGTTGTTAATGAGCAACAACATCTGTTGGGTATTGTCCCGGCGTTTTCGCTGGTCAAATCGCTGGTCAATGCTGAAAGCGATTCTCTATCAGTCGAACAGATTATGAGCAGGCACGTTGTTTCGTGCGACGCATCGGCTGGTATCGCAGAAATTGTCCCTTTGTTTCGGGAAGCCTGTCACGAAAGTATCGCAGTGGTTCATCAGGGAAAACTGATCGGGCAACTATGCAGGCACGATATTCTGCAATGGCTTGCCCAACAGGCTTATCAAAAAAACGAGCAGGAGGAAAAAACAGAAATCACTCCTCCACAATTTTTGAAAACACGACGCAGGCAACGAGTGCTGTCGTAACTTACCGCGCCGGTAAAGTCACATCATCCGAGAGTTAACACCTTTAGATTGCCTTTTAAGAATTGCTTTTCTTCCTGGCGATCTTATCAGGATCGACGCCCAGTTCGCGGAGCAGGATTTTCAGATCTTCCCAGACATGTTTTTTTGCGGGAGGATTTCGCAACAGATAGGAAGGATGATACGTGCAGAGGACTTTGGCCCGGCCGTGTTTATAGAATTTGCCCCGCATCCGACCGATGGTTGTCGATTCATTCAGTAAATTCTGAGCAGCAATTGTCCCCCAGCAAACGATGTATTTCGGATTGACGGTTTCGATCTGCCCATCGAGAAATTCTCTGCAGTTTGCTGCTTCAATTGGTGTCGGATTTCTGTTCCCATCTGGCCGGCAGCGTAAAATATTGCAGATGTAAAGTTCTTCCCGTGTCCAGCCACACGCTTCAATAATTGTATTAAGCAACTTACCGGCTCGTCCGACAAACGGTTCGCCCTGCTTATCTTCGTCTGCTCCCGGAGCCTCGCCGATGAACATAATCTTTGCTCTCGGATTCCCAACGCCAAAGACCGTTTGCGTGCGTCCTGCGGCCAGGTCTGCACACTTTTTACAGGCGGCTACCTGTTCGCTCAGCTCAATCAAACGAGCTTTTCGTTCTTTCAGATTCATCTCTGTTTCACCTGCACTGATTTCATTAGTATTTTCATTTTCAGAATTTTCAGAATGAGCAATCGCAACTGTTTCATGAAGATTGGCCGGTTGATCCTGCGGTATATCAGCTACAGGAGCTGCCCGCTGTGCAAGTCTTTTTAGTAGAGACTCTCCCTGCCCGCGTGACAAATCCGACAACCCGGCTCGCTGCCACGACCGTAAAGTCTGTTCAATAGCTCGATTAAGATTCATCATTGGGGTAACTGCCACACTGTTGGGACCAGACTGGAAAGCCGACACCTCCCTCACATGCTATAAACCGTAACCACGGCCCCTGCATGCTGGCCTAAGAGAACGCGTCATCATACCGAGTTTATCTAAAACAGGCAAAGTAATGGGGAAGAAAATATCGTGTGCCGCAGCAAGGCTTTAAAAGAACCGTTATTCATTCAAAAGGGGCACACGTATTCCGATCTGTTTCGTCTCAATCAACAGGAAATTTTTGAAATAACCATGAAAGATACGAAACACCCAGTATGGCATACTTTCAATGCCCGGCTTATAATCGCAGGGTCTCTCGAAACAGTCCTCTACTTAGCTAACAGATAAGATAATCAGGATGATTAAAGTCTTTCGACATCGCCCGTGGCCTGCTTGCTCGCCATCAGATGAAGGTTCAATGCCCCCCGGCTGGTCATGGCGAACCAGCCACGTTGAGTTTTTTGTTCGATGCTCTTCGTTTTTATTTTCGATCACATTATTACTCAACGATGTGCAGGCACAACCGCAAACGGTGCCGCTTGAAGTGCCTGAGGGGTTTGAAGCATCGCTGTTTTGCAATCACGAAATGTGCCCCGATATTCAATGTCTGACAACCGATTCACAGGGGAATCTGGTTGCCTCGGGACCGGGGTATATTCGCGTTCTTTTTGATACCGATCAGGATGGGCGAGCCGAGCAGTTTCGGGAATTTGCTTCCGGACCGAAAACCGGGGCACAGGGAATGTTTGTTGATGGAAACAATCTGTACTGCATCGGCGATGGTGGATTGCTTCTTTATCGTGACGCCAATCGCGACAGTATTGCAGATGGACCGCCTGAAGTGATCCGTTCATTCAAAACAGGAGGGGAGCATCATACGCATGCGATCCGAAAGGGACCGGATGGGTGGTGGTATTTAATTGCGGGCAACATGGCTGGCGTGAACGAGACTCCCGGGATTTCAAAAAACTCGCCGCTTGTCGATGCCCAGGCGGGTGTGCTGTTTCGACTTTCTCCCGATTTTACTCAAACAGAAATTTTGGCAGATGGCTTGCGTAATGCCTACGATTTCGATTTCGATGCCGCCGGGGATCTATTCACTTACGACAGCGATGGAGAACGTGATATCACCCTGCCCTGGTATCGACCAACACGGGTTTTTCATGTTGTCGCGGGGATGAATCAT
The DNA here is from genome assembly GCA_015487825.1 of Planctomycetaceae bacterium. Lineage (GTDB taxonomy): Bacteria > Planctomycetota > Planctomycetia > Planctomycetales > Planctomycetaceae > Rubinisphaera. The sequence continues at coordinate 304 of WFOZ01000672.1, read as the reverse complement.
GGATGGGTTTCACGCAGCTGGAAGAAGCCGAATTACTTTGCAGAGATGAGTCCCGTTCTGGCGGAACTGGGACGTGGCTCGCCGACCGGGGTTGTCTGTTATCAACATGATCAATTCCCCAAAGAATTTCGTGGCACCTTGTTCGTTCTCGATTGGACATACGGCCGTGTGGTTGTCGTCAAAAAGAAAAGGCAGGGAGCTTCCTGGATCGCTCAATCGAAAAACTTCGCGACCGCAAAAGGGAATTATGGATTTGCTCCCACCGATGCGGTCATCGGACCGGCTGGCTCGCTTTATATTTCTG
>WFOZ01000671.1 GCA_015487825.1 Planctomycetaceae bacterium | reverse complement strand
TGATAATGCGAGCATGAATTTTTTCATGTCTGGTTTCGACAGAAACAAGGACATCATTTCCATCAGCATCCTTCACCGGCGAAATGGGCATCGTTTCAGGATCAACTTCGTTATAGACTTCCTGCTGCCAGCCTTTTTCGTCGATGATCTGCGAAAAGTAACCTTCGTGATAAAACAGACCGATCCCCACCAGCGGGACTCCCAGATCTGAAGCACTTTTCAGATGATCTCCCGCAAGCACTCCCAAACCGCCGGAGTAAACCCGCAGCGATTCGTGAATCCCAAATTCAGCCGAAAAATAAGCCACGGGACGAAAGTTGAGCAGCCCTGCGTGTGTATCACCCCATGTTGTTTTGGAATTGAGATATTCGTGAAACCGGCGAAAAGCCCAATTGATTTTTGAATGCAGCACTTCTTCGCGTGCTCGTTGTTCCAGTTTCTCAGGAGTGTATTCCTGAAGAAGCTGAACAGGGTTCTGGCTGAACTGTGCGAATTTGATCGGATCGATACGTCTGAAAATATCATCCATTTCCGACTGCCAGCTCCACCAGAGATTGTTTGCAATTTCTGTCAATTTTTCGTGGATCGTCATCGCTTGTGGCATGGTCACTCCATCCTTACATGGTATCATTAAAAACTTATTGGATAACTATTCAGTAGTTGTGGGAAGTTTGTTGAGGTTCACGCCTGAGCGTACATCAGTTGTTAACTCTCTTCAGACCGTTTCCAACTATTCGAACAAACTCTCTTCTGCCTGCTATGTGGGAGGAACGAAAAACACGCACACGCGTGAACTCCAACAGAAGGCAATCTACTGACATCGTTCCCTTATCTCAGTTTCAGAATCCGGTTCTTCAACTCCAGACTTTCGGGAGTATAAGCGTTTTAAGGCCAATTCTGAAAGTTCTGCAGGCCATAACACTCAAAAAAACAGACACGTTGACGAAAATGAATATGTCCCGAGAGGAACCCAACGAGAAGCAAAATCAGCAATGGCTGCTAGTCCTGCTGCTTGGGATTGGTTTAACAATGTGGTTCTGGCTGGACTTGTGGCTGGGAGGTGGATTGATTGGTGGGGATATCTATACCTATTTTATGCCTCAGAAATCGTTCTACGCAGACAGCCTGCATACCGGTGTGATTCCACAATGGAATCCGCTTGTCGGACATGGCTACCCGGTGATAGCAGAAAGCCAGAGCGGAGTATTTTACCCGCCTAACCTGCTTTTCTACTGGCTGTTTGATGTCAATACCGCATACAACATTATCCACTTGCTGCACTATGTTTTAGCTTTTGTGGTTACAGTTGCAGTGGCGCGGGAACTTGGTTTGAGTTTTTCTGCAGCTATTTTGGCAGCGTTGGTGTTCGTGTATGGCTGGTTCCCGCCTCGCAGTTGTCTGGAATGGGCGATTACCACTGGGGCGTATTTGCCTGTTTGCCTTTGGCTGTTGATCCGCTTTCAGAAAACGGGACAAGCTTTATGGTTATGGGGACTCTCAGCGGCTCTCACCCTGCAACTGTTGATTGGGCATTTTAACCTTGCCTTTATTACTCAGTTAACTTTATTCGTTTGGGTGATTGTTTCGTTTCTTGTTGAAATGGTTGCGGAAAAACCGAATTCTGCCAATGCGAAAAAGCTGTTCATTGGAAAGACTTTCCTGCCCACAATAGCAATTGCCTGCGGGGTTTTCATGGCAAGTATGCAGTTGCTGCCAACCTGGACAATGAAACAGAACAGTCAGCGGGAAACAAACTCTTCCGATGAATTTGATCCCGGCTATGGACATATCCCACCAGAGTATCTTTCACAGGTCTTCCTGCCCTGGTATTGGTATGCAGATACTAACCAGCTCGATTCCCGCCTGGGTCACATGAATTTCCTGGCGAGCAAAACAGGAACGAACAAAGTCGAAGCACAACTTTATTTCGGAATGATTCCACTCTGCTTTGCTGTGGGTGGGGGTGTGTTCTTTTTACGTTCCGGAAAAGATCCTCAATCTGAAATTATCGATAAAAAATCGCTGTTATTGCTGGCAGGGCTGGGACTGTTTGGAATGATTTATGCTACCGGTTTACTTGTTGCGGTGATGCAATATTTACCGGGGTTCGGTTTCTTTCGAGGCCCCGGGCGTTACGGTATTTTAACAACTCTTGCTGTGGCGATGTGGGCCGGGTATGGTTTCGATCAGTTATTGAAAAATTATTCACCTCAAATAAAAACAGTGACCATAATTCTTGTCATATCGCTGACGATTCTTGATTTTTCCTGGGTCAGCCAGCGGGTAACGTATGCATTTATGGTTGCAGAGACACCGATTCGATTACGAGAGAAAAGTAAAATCCGAGCAATGTTGGCCAATCGCTTTCCTCCAACAAGAGTTTTCGCACCGGGACCGAATCTTGTGACGACAACAGGAGTGACTGCAACATCGAACCCGATCTATTTAGGGATTGGCCCGGCTGAGTATTTTGAGCCGGCGCTGATGTATCCTTCAGAAAAAAAGAGTGACCGCGAACAACAGCAGGAAGCTGCGATACTGCAATTCAGCTCGGCTCAACTGAAATGGTTACGTGGTGCTGCGGTAACACATATTCTCAGTTTTGAGCCTCCTGCTGCTGACGATCCGAATGTCAAACTGGTCTGGCAAGGTTTTGATGAATTTATCAACAGAGCCTGGGGAAGACAGGAGCCACTTTACCTTTCAGAAC
>WFOZ01000670.1 GCA_015487825.1 Planctomycetaceae bacterium | reverse complement strand
GAATGTAGCCGGGCTGATCGAGCGTCATCCGAAGACTCGATTTCTGCTCATGCACCTGGCTTATCCGTGGAGTACCGACTTGCTCGCGATGGCGTTTGTTTATCGAAATATCTGGATCGACTTAACGTGGTCCTTTTTGCTCAGCCCGACTCATTTCAAACGAGCGTTACACGAAGCTGTTGAAATACTTCCCGATGAAACCCGCATGATGCTGGGAGGCGACAACTGGCACGCCGAAGAATCGTTCGCCACATTTCAGTTAGCTCGCCGCTTGATTGCAGAAGTGTTACAGGAAAAACTGGATAGCGGCTACTTTCTCGTCCAAGATGCTGAAAGACTCGCCAAGCGTATCTGTTTTCAAAATGCAGAAGACTTTTTCGGTTTGAGTAACTAAAGCAAACTGCATCAAAGTTGTTATACTGCGCACCAAATGGGAACATCACACTTTTTCAGGGACAGGAAATGACCGTATCAAAACAAGCCGTTTGTAAAACCGTAGCCATCGGGGGAGATCATGCCGGGTTTGCGATGAAGGTACTTGTCTGCGAGCAACTATCGCAAATGGACCTGACGGTGATCGATTGTGGTTCGCATGATGAAACGCCTTCCGATTTTCCAGACTTTGCAGAAGCGGTTGGCGAATTAGTGATTTCCGGAAAAGTTGAACGGGGTATTCTCGTATGCGGCAGTGGCGTGGGGGTCAGTGTGGCTGCCAATAAAATCCCGGGAATTCGAGCCAGTCTCTGTCACGATACTTACTCGGCTCACCAGGGGGTTGAACATGATGACATGAACGTGCTGTGCATCGGAGCACGCGTTATCGGCCCTGCGGTTGCATTTGAAATTGTTGAAGCATTTCTTTCTGCCAAATATACTCCGCAGGAAAGGCATCAAAGACGTGTCGATAAAATTCTTAAGATCGAACAAAAAGCACTCAATGGGGAATATCTGCGTTTTTCAAAGTGAAAGATTCAATATCAGGAGACAACATGCACCATCATCAGGTCGTGCCCTTCGGCTCCCCATTTTGAGTCGGAAATAAGCACGATCCGAGACCCCTGTTTGAGAAGCCCGTTTCCTGTTCCCCAATTGATCGCAAAATCTAATATTTCCTCGGGAGATTGTTTCACAATCGAAGTATGTACCGGCATCACCCCCCAATAAAGACACATTGTTCGCGCGGTATTCGCGCTGTCGGAGAGAGCTAATAACGGAATCTGACTGCGTTGACGGGAAATCGCCAAGGCGGTTCGTCCCGATTCGGTACAAAGTACCATCAAATCAGCCTTCAGTTGATCCGCGACTGTGCAAGCTCCTAAAGTGACCGCTTCGGTAACAACCAGCGCCCGACTTTTTGAATCTGTTTTCCAATCGATATTCGTTCGCCGGGGAACTGAATCTTCCGAATGCAAAATGATTCTGCTCATCATCTCTACAGTTTCAACAGGATATTTTCCGACAGCTGTTTCGCCGGAGAGCATCACGGCATCAGTACCATCCAGTACCGCATTGGCCACATCGTTCGCTTCTGCCCGCGTTGGAAACTGTTGATACTGCATACTGTCCAACATTTGCGTTGCAGTAATGACCGGTACACGCCGTTCATTACAGTGACGAATCAACTGTTTCTGCAAAACAGGCAACCAGGAAATATCGGTTTCCACGCCGAGATCCCCACGGGCAATCATGACACAATCAGACGCTTTGGTGATGGCATTCATTTCCTGAATCGCTTCCGGCTTTTCAATTTTAGCAATCAGCTTCGGTTCGTAGCCGGGGTTTGTTTGTTCGATGAGTCCACGTAACTCGAGCAGATCTTTTGCACTGCGAACAAAACTGAGGCCGAAGAAGTTCAACTTCTGCTTCAACCCCCATTCCAAATCGTCTCTGTCTTTCTCGGTTAGTGCAGGAGTCTGCAATTTCGCACCGGGAAGATTGATCCCCTGCTTAGAACGAATGATCCCCGGACGATCCACCTCACAAATAATCTGTGTATCGTCCGGCTTTTCGATCACCTGCATTCCGACTGTACCATCCGCCAGAAGAACCTTGTCTCCCGGTTTTAAGTCGTCGATCAGATACTCATACGTCGAACTTAAGTGCACGCCGTCAAAGGGAGTTTCTTTTTTGACAAACACAAACCGCTGGCCTGATTTGCATTCCACGCCTTCATCAGGCAAAATTCCCAATCGGATTTTAGGACCAGCCAGATCGCCGAGAATTCCGATTGGCTGATTCAGTTCTATCGAAATTTCCCGAATCCGCAGCACTATCTGTTCGAGCCATTCATGCTTTCCATGGGCAAAGTTAAGCCGAAAGACATCCACCCCAGCAACTGCAAGGGAACGCAACATTTCCCTGGACGCACACGCAGGACCAACGGTCGCAATAATTT
>WFOZ01000669.1 GCA_015487825.1 Planctomycetaceae bacterium | reverse complement strand
CATCCATTCACGATATCTTCAAACGGGGCGATGAAGTTCTGGTGCAGGTCATTAAAGACGGCATAGGCACCAAGGGACCTACTCTTTCAACGTATATCAGCATTCCCGGGCGCTACCTTGTTTTAATGCCGGCTTTGCAACGGGTAGGCATCAGTCGTAAAATTACAGATCTGGATGAGCGTAGAAAATTACGCGAAATCATTAAGGAGCTATCTCCGCCGGAAGGTCTTGGATTTATCGTAAGAACCGCAGGGGTTGACCGATCAGCCGAGGATCTCAGCCGGGATATGAACTACCTGCTCAGACTCTGGAAGGTGATCGTTTCTCGCATTCAGAAACATTCTGCTCCGGTGGATGTCTATGAAGAGAGTGACATGATCACTCGCACAATTCGCGATATCTTCACCAGTGAGATTGATACCGTACTGATTGACGACGAAGTCCATTTTCAACGAATTCGCGAATTCATGAAAGTTGTCCTGCCCAGTCAGGTCGATAAAGTCAAACTGCATGACGATGGAGAGCCTTTATTTCATAAATATGAAATTGAGCAGGAAATCACGAACATTCAACATCGGACCGTTCCTCTGGAAGGGGGCGGATCGATTGTGATTGATCCAACCGAAGCTCTCGTTGCCATCGATGTAAATAGCGGAACACACCGTGTCGATAACGATGCTGAGGAAACGGCTTTTCAGGTTAATATGCGGGCCGCTCGCGAAATTTCCCGTCAGATTCGTCTGCGAGACGTTGGCGGTGTCATCGTCAACGATTTTATCGATATGCGAATGGAAAAGCATCGCAGAGCAGTTGAGCGGGAATTAAGAAATGCTGTTGAGCGGGACCGTGCCAGAACAAAAGTATTACGCATCAGCCCATTTGGATTGATCGAAATGACCAGGCAGCGGATTCGCCCTTCTCTGAAAAAGAGCATCTACGAAGACTGTCCATGCTGCTCAGGCACCGGATATGTCAAGACTGCAGAAAGTGTAGCTATTGAAGTGATGCGAGAGTTGATGCGGGCTTCCAGTCTGGATAAAACCCGCCGAATCTCTGTCGATCTTTACCACCGGGTTGCGACATTCCTGGCAAACAACAAACGGAAAGAATTGCTGGACCTGGAAGACAGAACTGGCGTTATGATCAGTTTCGAGTCGCGATACGATGTTAATCCAAACTACATGGAGTTTCACTGCAAGAATGAATTTGGGGAGGAAATTCCATTTTCTCCCAGTGTAAACTCGAAATAACCCGACGATGTCGGTATGATCCCGTTTTCAATTTTTTTATCGTACAGCACAAAATGCGTTTTGTCGCTGTCTGAATATATACAGATAAGCCTTTGGGCTTGGTAGATTATCATTTGAAACAGTAAGGTTAGATGTCGATGTTTGCGATTATCGAAGACGGCGGGCGTCAGTATAAAGTACAGCCCGGACAACAACTTGCAATTGATTTGCGTTCTGAAGTTGAAGCGGGAAAGGAACTTGTTTTTGACCGGGTTCTTCTTGCCAATGCAGGTGCAGACAGCGTTATCGGTCGTCCGATGATCGATGGTGCTACCGTCACTGCAGAGGTTGTCGATCCGATGCTGAAAGGCCTGAAGCTGGAAATTCAGAAAATTCGTCGCCGAAAAAACTCCCGGCGTCACACCGGACATCGCCAGAAATATACCGTCGTCACAATTGGCGAATTCTCAATTCCCGGCCTGGAAATTATTGAAGAACCTGAACCGGTAGAAACACCTGTTGTTGCGGATGAAGCTCCAGTCGTTGAAGCCGAAGCCAGCGAACAGGAATCTACTGACGAACAGACTCCTTCCACCGAAGAAGAGTAGCTTGTCTTCAAGTCTTGATTTTTGAGTTGGCACAAGGAGGTAGTGCGACAACGCGGGGCCACCACGTGGAAACGCGTAGCTTGGTACTCGTGCCGATTGTTTATCGGTCACTGGTCGCCAGCCCACGATTCCTCTCATAGTCGTATGAAGCGGGCGCTATCGCGTTCCGTCTGATCTACAAAGAGGTTAAGGTAAAATGGCCGCAATCCCTTTATGTCCCTACACGTTTTGAGGAATGCTGGTATGCTCGCGCAAAATCCAAGCCATCGCCTCACAGCTGAATAGTTCCCAAAGGGAAAAAGTCTGATCGGGTCAGGCCAGTATATCTTTGGCGACACGACCTGCCAGATCTGTTAAGCGGAAATCTCTGCTGGCATAGCGATAGGTCAGGCGTTCGTGATCGATTCCCAGAATATGTAGAATTGTTGCATGCAAATCGTTCACATGCATTTTATTTTCGATTGCATAGTATCCAAAATCGTCAGTTGCTCCGTAAGCATATCCCCCCTTTACCCCTGCTCCAGCCATCCACATGGTGAAGCCGTGCGGGTTATGATCGCGACCGTTGGTTCCCTGCGAAGTCGGAGTCCTTCCGAATTCGCCTCCCCACAGAACGAGCGTATCTTCAAGAAGCCCTCGGTTTTTCAAATCTTCCAAGAAACCTGCGATCGGCTTATCAACTTCCGAAGCATTTTTCGTATGCCCCTGATAAAGATTTCCATGTTGATCCCACTGCACTTCGCTGTCGCTGTGTGTTACCTGCACATAGCGCACGCCCCGTTCCAGAAAACGTCTGGCCATCAGGCACTGTCTGCCAAAATCTTCGGTAACAGGATCATCAATCCCGTAAGAAGCATGCGTTGCAGAAGTTTCCTGCGAAATATCCTGGACTTCAGGCATTGTCGATTGCATCCGGTAAGCCAGTTCAAACGAATTGAGTCTTCCTTCCAGCGCCTGGTTCGTCCCCGTTTCCTGCAGAAGATCCTGGTTCATTGCTGCGATTAAATCGAGCTGTTTTCTTTGAAGCTGCGGATCGATCCGTGCGTTACTGATATGTTTTACTTTTGCCTGAGCAGCAGAAAGAGATGCATTTCCAATTGGTGTTCCCTGACAGTAGGCAGGCAAAAATGCGGTCCCCCAGTTATTAACACCTCCATGAGCAAGCGTGGGACAGATGGTGATAAAAGCGGGCAAGTTCTGGTTTTCGGTTCCCAGTCCATAGGTGATCCATGATCCCATACTGGGGCGGACAAACTGATCAGAACCAGTATGTATTTTTAATAACGCACCACCATGAGCCGGGTTGGTTCCATGTACCGAACGTAAAATGCAAAGATCATCAATATGTTTAGAGACATGGGGAAACAACTCGCTCACAGGCAGGCCGCATTGACCACGTTGCTTGAATTTCCAGGGAGATTTCAGCAGATTACCCTGCTTGGCAAAGGTTACTTTTGGCAAATCAAAAGGAGGAGGAGTGCCGTCGTGCTTGTTGAGCATCGGTTTGGGATCGAATGTATCAACATGAGAAGGGCCTCCTTTCATAAACAGGAAAACAATTCGCTTGGCTCGTGGCGGGAAATGCGGTTGCTTAGGAGCGAGCGGGTTGCTGGAAATATTTTGTTTCTGCTCAGCAATCGCTTCCTGTCCCAGCATCGCAGTTAACGCCAGATGACCAAAACCGACAGCAGAAGTTTTCAGCAGCATTCGCCGTTGCTGTAATGCAAAATCGATACTCATCACTACCTCACATAGATGAATTCATTGCTGGAAATTAAAGCCTGACACAACAGTGCCCAGGCTCGCTGTTTTTGGATGGGGTCAACTTTCGCCGCGTTCAGCATCGCCAGCCCGGATATCCCCTGAATAAAACCGAGTGCCCTTTTAGATTCCTGTTTGCTCGGGTGTCTCCCCAGCGTTTTCCGGTAGGCCAGTCTGATTTTTTCAACATCATCGCCAGGTTGTTTAAGCAGATTTTTCGCCAGTTTTTCTGCAGATTCCATGATCAATGGCGAGTTCAACATCAGTAACGCCTGCGGAGCCACTGTGGTTGTATTACGGCTTCCGGTTGGCGTGGTCGGGTCCGGGAAATCGAACTGTTCGAAAAGTGTATAAAGGTTATTGCGAATTACGGGCAGGTAAACTGCTCGTCTCAGGGAATCGTATTTCGTATGATCCACCGAGGTATGATTAAAAACAAATTGCCGATTTCGCAGTGGAACCGTTTTACCTCCCAGGGAAATATCGAGCCTGTCAGAAACGGCAAGAACAGCATCACGTAGCTGTTCCGCTTCCAACCTCTGAATTCGAAACTCCCAGAGAAGATCGTTTTCAGGATCGACTTTATGCGGATCAACTTGCGATGTTTGTCCGTGACCGGTTTGAGACTGCATCTGATAAACACTTGACGAAAGAATTAAGCGGTGCATCTGTTTTGTAGACCAGCCCGTTTCCATAAACCGACGGGCGAGCCAGTCGAGCAGTTCGGGGTGTGTCGGCTGGCTTCCTATTTTTCCAAAGTTATCGGTCGTTTTGACAATCCCCGCACCGAAGTGCCAACGCCAGATTCTATTCACATAAACTCGGGATGTTAAAGGGTGCGATGTGCTTGCCATCCAGCGTGCCAGTTCCAGTCGGCCGCTTTGGTCGCTGCGAAAAACAGGGCGAACTGTAGAGGTACGCATGACTTCAGGAAATTCGCGGGCAACAGGTTTCCCCAGATTTCGATGGCTGCCCCGAATGTGAACAGGCAATTCACGCTGAACGGTCCCGTCAGCAACACTCATCACAGAAGTGGCATCGGGAGCATTTGATTCTAAAATCCGAGCCTCCTCCATTAGCCGGTAATACTCACTCAATGTTTTCTGATCAAACGCAAATTCCGGTTTAGCCGGGACTTCAAGAAATCCGTATAAATCATACAGAGCAGCTCGAGCCGGTTCGAGCCGGGCATCGTCCAGTTTTTTCACCTTCGGGTCTTTTTTTCTGGCTGTCTGGAATGCTGTTTCCGCCTCTTCGAAAAGTGGGCGGTAGTGTTGTTCGATCCCCTGCTGGTCCTGTTTGGCATTCAGTTCATGCCATGTTTTGAAAAATGAATCGTCTCGATGGTAATCCAAATGTAATCGACAATGGTGCAGGATTCTGGCGTGCAGGCCAAGTGGTTCAGCAATCGCATCGACACGTCTAAGCGAAGTACTGGTATCAAACTTAGAGGCCGCCATCAAATATTCTGTTGCCTTCGTCCTTGCTTCATTCCTGAGTTTAACAACAGCTTTATTTTTGAATGAGGCAGCAGCTGATTTCTTTTTCGCGATTTCCGCATCAATTTTTTTCAGTGATTTCAATTCTTCCGGTGTCGCAAAAGAGTGTTCATGCCAATGTTTAATCGATCCGGTGTTGGAGTCAGCAAAGGTTTTTGTTCCTTTGAAGATAGCCCCCAGTGCGTAATAGTCTGACTGTTTAACGGGATCAAATTTATGGTCGTGGCAACGCACGCAACCAAAAGACATTCCCAGAAATGCTTTGCCAACCGCTTCAAGCTGTTCGTCAATAGTATCCATCATCAACTTTTCGCGATCCGGCTCAGCAAGAACTTTTGCACCGAGTACGAGAAAGCCGGTCGCAGTAATCGTTTCACGATTTGAATCAGGCAACAAGTCCCCTGCCAGCTGTTCGATAAGAAATCGATCAAACGGCTTATCGTTGTTGTATGAATTGATGACGTAATCCCGAAAACGCCAGGCGTTGCCATACGCCAGGTTTTCATCCAGACCGTTGGAATCCGCATAACGCACGACATCGAGCCAGTGCCTGCCCCAACGCACGCCGTATTGTGGTGAATCAAGAAGCCGTTCCACAACTTTTTCAAAAGCATCCGGAGTTTGATCCGCCACAAAGGCGTCAATCTCTTGCGGTGTGGGAGGAAGCCCGATCAAATCAAGCGTTACTCGTCGAATAAGTGTTGTTTTTGCAGCACGAGGAGCAGGTTTTAGATTTTTCTCTTCCAGTTTCGCAAGAATAAAGGCATCAATCGGTGATTTTACCCAATCCTTATTTTTCACCATGGGGACATCAGGATTCGAAATCGGCAGAAAAGACCAGAACTGCTTCCCCTCTACGATACTCATCCCCATGGCTGCTTTATGGTTGCCCTCTGTCGATTTTTCGCGCGGATCGGGAGATCCCATTGCCACCCATTTTTCAAGCACTTTAATTTCCGCAGAAGAAATTTTCCCATCCGGTGGCATCTGCATATCTTCGTTTTTGTAACGAATCGCCTCGATAAACAAAGACTCATCCGGTTTGCCGGGAATAATAGCGACCCCGCTGTCTCCTCCCTGTAAAAGTCCATCCCGATAATCAACAGCCAACCCACCGTCTACTTCGCCGTTTCCATGACACTCGTAGCAATGCTTAATCAGTAAAGGACGAACTTCTTTCTCGAAAAATTCCAGATGCCCGGCATCAATCGCCAGAGTCGAGCGGTCAGCTTTTTTTTCTTGTGCAGATAATAGATTCGCAGTCGAAAAAGCGATAGCGATAGCAAGAAAAGAGGAGACAGACCGTATCATTAAAAGCATCCTTTCTGTTTTGTATATCATTATGGTTCCAGATTTCATGGTGCTGTTTTAACAAAGAAACGTTGCTGGATTATTACTGTTTTTTGGTCAGCGCCCCCGGTGTTTCGACTGGACCGAATTCTGCTGATATTTCACTGGCACAGGAAACAACTTCCTGAGCAATATTGTAAGGTTCAGGAATTTCACCAACTCGATTGATATTTGAGACGCACAGTACGCCCAGCAAGCTTGAACCGCTTCCCAGAATTGGAGCCGCACAGTCTCTGACTCCCATGACAACCGGGCTTTCCGCTTCTGCAATACCTTCTTCGCGATATTGCGACATCTTGGCTTCGTAAATCGCTACTTCTTTTTTGGTCATTCCAGCCTGTTGCCAATATCGTTTTCTACGATCATCAGGCAACATCGCCAGCCCCATTAAACCGCTGTTCCTCAGATGCAGTTCAAATGTTGCGCCGACACGCACGGTCAGCATAATGTCTGCATCACACTCGACCCGGGCAATGACCAACATTTTATTCTGCACAACAATATTCAGGTGGCACGATTGCCCAAGGAGAGCAACCAGACGTTCCATGTGAGGCATCGCGCGGGCAATTAAGGTTTGTGTGGAAGCGTGCTGCGAGCCGATTTCGAACAGTTTCGTGGAAAGCCGATAGTGCTGATTTTCATCGCGAACCAGATATCCACGCTCGTTCAGGCAGACAAGCACTCGAAACAGCTCCTGCTTGGTTCGCCCCAGTCCATCCGCGATCCCGGTCAGACTCATCCCCGATGCAGAGTCGCCAAGCAACTCCAGCACATCAAGAGCTTTGTCTATTGCAGGCACGCTGTAGTTGGAACCACCAGCCGATGCTTCCTTTTTTCCGATCTCATTATTGATGGCACTTTTCATGATACCGAGTATCGCATATGAAACACGGCGTGTCAATACTCTGATTCAGTCTGATTTCCTCATCAGGATAGCTCTATGCTACTTACGATAAAATTGCACGACGGCTTTCCCAAGCCGTCGAGATCGGCACTGTTTTATCCTGACGGCTTTGGAAAAACCGTCTTATACCTTGCCGGTTTATTTTTTGGGTTCTTCCTCTATATTTAATGGCTGAAGATTTGAAAAAGCCACGGATGAGCCCAGCACGGCTGGTTCATTCTGATAGCCGTAACCAAACTGATATTT
>WFOZ01000668.1 GCA_015487825.1 Planctomycetaceae bacterium | reverse complement strand
TGCAGGGGAAAAGATCCCCGATTTGCCTCTTTATTCGTAACTATTCAGCAATGTTCGGTTATTTCAGAAATTAAAGTTATTTGTAGGGTCCGCTATTGCGGACCACCGCAGAAATAGGAGGATCCACTTCCCATCGTGGTCCGCAATAGCGGACCCTACAAATAACTTTAATTTCTGAAATAACCGAACATTGCTGAATAGTTACGAATAAAGAGGCAAATCGGGGATCTTTTCCCCTGCATAATGTCCGTTTTGTTAAGCTGCTTATCAGATTCTTCGCCAATGTACAGGCAAAATTGAGCAGGAGGTTCTAGCGATTGAAGTGAAACCTGCCTGAAAGTCGATAATAAAGGCAGGGAATTCCTGATTTCCTGCTCTCTATATTGCAGAGAGACCGTTGAAATCGGGGGGACACGAGGGAAGGTGCGTTGTTGTGCGCCCTTTCATATTAATGCAGGTTTCACTCGATTTTCGCGGCATCTTTGCTTATGAGATGGTCAAAATCTATCAATGTTGTACGATTGCGCCTTTCTCAACAGGCTGCCGGGCTTGTTTTCTGCGTTGCGATGCTGTTTCTGCCGGGATGTACCGCAACCTGGGAAAGTCGCAAACACGATTTGCGAACAGTATGGGGCGGCACCAATGCGTACAGTCGCCTCTCTTTCGGGTACGAACGACGGCATCATTTCGCTCCTTCAAATCCGGTTGTCAACGATTACCGCTGGCTGCATGGGCCTGTTCCACTTATTCCTTCTTCATCTGTTGCAGGGAGAGGATACGAATTGGGCTGGCAAAGCAGCGCAGGTTCAATGCCAGGAAATTCACCGGTCAATTCAACTGGGGGCTTATCCGGAACCATGAACTCCGTTCCTGCAATAATGCCGGATATTGAAACATTGAATCCACCAACTCCTGACATCAAACCTGCTCCTGCATCAAAAACAGGCGATAATGAAAAAGTGAGGCCGCCGGTTGAAATCATGCTTCCGCCTCTTGAATCGTTGCGGGAACCTTCCAGCGGAAGTGGACAAGGCGACCACCAATGGCACTCCCGACAACCAAGCGTGGAGGGACCAACAGCTATAAATCAGCACGAAGCTCCCATTCGCCCTGTTCGCTACCAGTACCGCAAAGCAGCCTTGCCCGGCTCATCGATTCTTTTTGCTCGCCCATAAGAAGGTGTTAAACTGCACTTTGATTAAAAGAGGCGAGATTTCAGAACTTCTGTTTGACATCCCACCCAATTGAACAATCCTTGAACCAGCGGCAGGAAGTCTATCGGTTTAATCCGGCAAGTACGTTCTGAAATGGTGGGAATTGATTAATGGGATCAGAGGCAAAACATTCTGCTGGACGCAAGCAAAAGGAACTCCCAGCCGTATCATTCGATTTGGAGCGCATCAGCGAAGATATCACCGCCCTGCGAACCGCTTTAGAAATGCAGGCCTCGTTGCTAAACGACATTGAGCAGGCATTAAAATTACCTGCCAGAGAACCGCTTATTCCCGAAGAATAGATCCTCGGAAACAGTCCATCAATAACCAAAGAGCCTCTCCTGGACTGGATGGTGCCGGCATATCACACTGCGAATGAGACTACTGCATCTTCAATCCTTAATTTTGTGGTCGATGCCATCGGATAGTGCGACACCGGAGCACGGACCAACAGACCTCAACCCCAAATTTAAGGCCTGAAAAGGCACTACATGCAGAAACGATATATTGCCTTCTCAGGTGCTGGCAAAACAGTATTTCGCGACAGGCTGGAATTTTCTGTAATGATCTGACATTATGTCTATCTCCTGCCTGTTCATCGAGTGTCGAAAACTGAATAGATTCGATGAAGACATACATTGAAATACGGTCGTTGATTAGAAAATTTGATTGCCTGCCATGCTAGCGCGTCTTTTGAGTTTCACGCTGTACGGAATTGATGCCAAACCTGTCGAGGTTGAAGTTGATATTTCTCCCGGGGCACTTCCCAAAACGATTCTCGTCGGGCTGGCCGAAGCAGCTGTAAAAGAGAGTACGCACCGTATTGAGCGGGCAATCGTCAACAGCGGATATGTTCGTTCGATTGATCGAATTGTGATCAATCTTTCTCCTGCTGATCTTCCCAAAGAAGCAGCTTCGCTCGATCTGCCAATTGCACTCGGTATTCTTTCCGCCAGCGGGCAACTCGATCAGGAACGATTTTCGCAATATGGTGCAGTTGGCGAATTGGCTCTGGATGGTTCCTTGCGTTCCGCCAAGGGTACGCTTTCGATGGCGATTGAAGCCCGCAAACGAAATTTACGTGGTCTGTTAATTCCTGCTGATAACATACGCGAAGCCGGCGTGGTGGAAGGAGTCGATGTGATTCCCGTTCAGTCACTCACCGAAGCGGTCGGCTTTTTTAATGGTCAGTTAAATATAGAACCGGCCCCGTTTCGCTGGGAACAGGCTGTCGAAGAACATGGTTATTTTGAAATTGACTTTGCCGATGTCAAAGGACAGGAGTTCGCCAAACGGGCAGTGACGGTCGCTGCGGCTGGAAATCATCATATTTTGTTGATCGGACCGCCGGGCTCTGGGAAAACGTTGCTGGCTTCGCGCGTCCCAACGGTTCTCCCTTCTCTTTCGCAGGATGAATCGCTGGAAACAACACGTATTCATTCTGCAATCGGGTTACTAAATGGTGAGCAATCACTCGTGTTGAAACGTCCGTTTCGAGAACCACATCATACAGTCAGCGAAGCAGGACTGGTCGGCGGTGGGAGTATTCCCAAGCCGGGCGAAATTTCGATGGCTCATAATGGTGTACTGTTTCTGGATGAGTTACCTGAATTCAGTAAGCGGACCCTCGAAGTCCTTCGGCAACCTTTGGAATCTCAGCGAGTCACCATTACCCGCGCGATCGGCAGCACCACCTTTCCCGCAGATTTCATGATGATCGCTGCAATGAACCCCAGTCCCAGTGGTTACGGGCCCGATTCCGGCAGGCGCGTTAACGCCATGCAAATGGAGCGTTATCTTTCAAAAATCAGCGGGCCACTACTGGATCGCATTGATATTCATATTGAAGTTCCTGCGGTCCCATTCCGAGAACTGGCCGATAAAAAAGAAGGGACCAATTCAGCAACAATGAAACAGGCGGTGTTAGCTGCAAGAGAACGTCAATCCAAAAGGTTCCAGTCAGACACCAATCGCGTCAACGGAAGAATGTCAACCAGGCAGGTACGACAATATTGTAAACTGACCCCCGATGCGGAACTGTTCCTTAAAGCCGCAATGGAAGATATGAATCTCTCCGCCCGAGCCCACGATCGCATCCTGCGAGTTTGCCGAACTATCGCAGATTTGGAAGATCAGGATTTAATCAACGAAAACCATCTCGCAGAAGCCGTCAACTACCGCAGCCTGGATCGAAAATACTGGTCGTAAACATAAAACTTAATTCTCTTGCAAAACAGAAATGCAAAGAATCAGATGGTGGCGTTTTTCGGTAACTATTGCCGTCTGTTTCGCATATTTCGTAGTCTTTTCAAAAACTCTGCGTCTCTGGGC
>WFOZ01000667.1 GCA_015487825.1 Planctomycetaceae bacterium | reverse complement strand
CCATTTCGATAGCCTGTAATCCCAAGGTTTAACACCTCTTTTTTCAAGAACTGCAGATCTGTTTTTATTATCCCAAAAAAAGAGGTTCGTCATTTCCAGACTGGAAAGTTTCTCTGCTGTTTCGAAAGCCTGCTCCAGAATAACTTCTCTCTGAGTGGCATTGTATTTTTCGGGGAATCCAAGCCAAAACTCTTTTAAATTCACCAAATGACTCATCGGACGAATGTCGCGAAGCTTGCTTAGATTTTCCAGCTGAATTTTTTGCAGTTTTGATTGCCCCGAGAAATCAGGCAATTTTTCGAGTTGACTGAGCCCTTCAAAATCCAGGAACTGAAGATTTTTCATTCCCTGCAAGAAATCGTAGTCAGCAAATTTTCTTGTTCTGCTGATTTCAAGATATTCGAGATCACAGAGTTGCCCAAGAGATGTTAAATCCTGGTAGCTTCCAAACCTCAAACTCAAGAGTCTTAATCTATTCAGCGTTGATAGAAAATCAAGGTTTTTCAGTTTGACGCCTCTTAAACGGATCGCCTTTAGATTCTCCAGTTGTGCAACTGCATTCAATCCTTTTTTCATCCCATCAATCGAAAGGATCTCAAGTTTGGGGAACTCTTGAATAAAACTTATATCCATCGAAATCGATTTTGTTTCACCAATACGGAGACTTTTTAAGTCAACATATTGTGTAATCGTTGAGAAGCATTTTGTAAAATATGAACTGAGAGAGAGGCTCTTGACCGCCGGTAAATATCGAAGAAAATCCCATTTCGTTTCTTTTCTCCATCGGATTGACAGGTCAATCTTAGGGTGTTTTTCAAAAAAACTGTTCAATACATGCCATGTTTTTTTACTTGGATCTTCAAAGGTAAAAAACTGTATTGCATGAATGTCGGATTCTTTCGCAAGTCTGGAGATATCAGCGATCTCCAGATCTTGGCTGATGTTAATACAGCCGCTACAATTCCGCCACTTTGGTTTGTTCCTATTTGTTGCCATCTTATTTCCGAGTGCATTGACGGTTAGTGCCTCTACTTCTCCTCACATTTTCAGCCCAACGGCATCTGCAATTTTCCTGCAATCTTTCATGGTTTCTTCAAACACATCCGGGGTGAGGGATTGGGCTCCGTCGCTCATGGCGTTGGCGGGGTCGGGGTGGATTTCTATGATCAGGCCATCTGCTTTGATTGCCACTGCAGCAGAACACATCGGCGGGACAAGGTAAGCGTGACCGGTGCCGTGACTGGGGTCGATGACAACCGGGAGGTGTGTTTTTGATTGCAGATAAGTGACCGATGCCAGTGGCAATGTGAACCGGGTGTGTGATTCGAAAGTGCGGATGCCACGTTCGCAAAGCGCGACCTGTTGATTTCCCTGATCGAGAATGTATTCTGCAGCGAGCAGGAATTCATCCATCGTTGCAGAGGCTCCCCGTTTGAGTAGAACCGGTTTATCGCATTCTCCAACCGCTTCGAGAAGCTGGTAGTTCTGCATGTTGCGGGCACCGATTTGTAACACGTCTGCATAGCTGGCCACCAGATCGACATGATGGGGTGTCATTACTTCAGTCACAACAGCCAGGCCGGTTTCGTCCCGCGCAGCTGCAAGAAGTTTCAAACCTTCTTCTTTCATTCCCTGAAAAGAATAAGGGCTGGTCCGTGGTTTGAATGCACCACCTCGCAGCCCTTTTGCTCCGGTTCGTTTGACGGCCCGGGCACATTCCATAATCTGTTCTTCGCTTTCGACTGAACAGGGACCGGCGATAATTCCCAGATGCCCGCCACCAATTTTGAGATCCAATGCCTGAACAATGGTTGGTTCCGGTTTTGTTTCTCTGGAGGCGATTTTGTATTCCGCCAGAATCGGCATTACCTGATCGACTCCCTCACAGGATTCAAAAGCAACTCGATCTTTGCGGCGATCATCCCCGACAACTGCAATCACGTTTCGTTCCTCACCAAAAATGAGATGCGGTTTTAAGCCCATCTCTGCTACACGATTGGCCACTTTTTCTGCATCTTCCCGCTTGGAGTCCTGTTTCATTACAATGATCATGAGTCGTTATCTACCTGAAATGAATGGAATAAATGATATTAATTTTGAAAAAATTCGAGTGCGCAGACTCCATCTGCAACAAATTCAAACGGTTTTAACGGCTGATTGTACCTTACCATTTGACACAGATTTCCTGCTTGAAGTTCGTTCCTCTTGAAATTATACGGATCGGATACGGTTTTGTCTGCTCTTGATACAGCATCCCGAAGGGAAACAGGCAGCAATGCCCATGTCCATGACCTATGCATTGCCCTGTATCAGCGTGGCGGTCATGGCATCGAAAATGTCTCGATAATTTTCAATTTCCTGATCCTGCCCCTGCATCAGCAACAACAATGAAAAGTCCGGAAGTTGAATCGCCTGCAGAATGACCATGGCAAAAAAGTCGCTGCATTCGAATTCCAGCTCCTGCCGGATCCAACCATGCTCGGGGTGATCTTTCCGTTCATAAACGTCAACCTGTTGATATTCTTCACTGAAGGCGGCGACAGCAGATTCCAGCATTTCAACAGAATCGACGGCACCTTCCATTAAAGTGAGCATCCAGAAACTGCCATCGTCGGTGAAAACAGTAACTGTTAAACCATCTTCTGTTTTCTGTTCTTCTATTTCCCAGTATCCTGGATAGCGGAAACTGAATTGATCACAGGAATAGGTTTGATCGAGCAAATGTCTGGCAGATTCGTTGATCATCTCTTTGTTGTTTTCTTTTGTTTTTCAACAGACGAGTCAGTAAATGGTTGAAGATTTATGGTAAGTGCCACGACTCTGTGAGCCGTGGCATACGCTCAATCTTCTGTAGTTAACAGGGCCGACGTAATCGAATCAAGAAGGTGTATCGGTGGCAGCGACTGCAAAATCGAGCCGGGTTGTTACCTGACCGTCCACCACTACTTTGCCTGTTAGATAAAAGGCATTGGAAACACGTTCGGTGATTTCGACATAAATATTCGCGGTATCGCCGGGACGAATCATATGTTTGAATTTGACATTATTCAAACGCGTTGCGACCGGTACGTTTTCTCCATCGATGGCGTGCATTTTCGAAATGAGTATCGCGGCAGCCTGCATTGCCATTTCACATTGAATGACGCCGGGCAGAATCGGGAAGTCCGGGTAATGTCCCTGAAACAGATCGAGATCCGGGCTGAGATATTTGGTTGCATGAATGGACGTCTCTTCCAGTTCAAGCACTTCATCGATCCAGATAAACGGTTCGCGATGCGGTATGCACTCTTTAATCTGTTCCAGATCCATTCTTCTCTCCCTGTTCTGTAGATGACACTGTAGAGTCCCCTGTAATAGTATTCGTGGTTGAGTTATAATGTTTCTGTAACTTTCTGACGAGGTTGCAGCCGGGACGATTTGATAAATTCGTTACCTGTAACTGACTGTTTGATGATTAACCCGGCATTATTTTGCGGTGTTTTCTTGCTCAACGTTGAATAATTTTATCGGAGAGAACTATGGTCATCCCGATCGGGCCATTGCCTGCCCTGCCCCGGCGTCCGGTTTCTTCTCATAAGGGAAGCTTCGGGACGGCGTTGATTGTTGGCGGTTCTCGCGGAATGGCGGGGGCGGTTACTTTAGCCGGACTGGCTGCATTGCGCGGGGGAAGTGGTCTTGTTTTTGTGGCGGCTCCGGAAAATATCTGCCCGGTTATTGCTGCCGCGGAGCCTTCGTATCTGACAGTTTCTCTGAATGAAGATTCGGCTGGACAACTGACGATGGCTTCTTTGCCCGCGATCCAGGAGCAGCTTGATCGATGCACCGCCGTGGGAATTGGCCCCGGGCTTGGAGAATCGCAATTACTCGATCAGTTGATTGCGTCCTTATATGCCGAAACACCTCAGTCGCTGGTTGTTGATGCAGATGCCTTGAACGCGTTGGCTCGTCAACCGGAAATAATAGCCCGGCACGAAGGACCAAGAATTCTAACGCCACATCCGGGAGAGATGTCCCGACTTGCTCAGACAACCACACAGGATGTTCAGGAAAACCGGGAATCTCTGGCGAGAGTTTTTGCCCGGGAGCATAATTGCATTGTTGTCCTGAAAGGGCATGGCACGGTCGTCAGTGATGGAACCCGGCTATTTGTTAACACGACCGGAAATAGCGGAATGGCAACAGGAGGTTCCGGAGATGTACTGACCGGGCTGATCACATCGCTGCTTGCACAAGGCATGCAACCGTTTGAAGCGGCTCAACTGGCTGTTCATGTTCACGGAAAAGCAGGGGACCTTGCCGCAGAGCATTTCGGCAAACATGGACTGATTGCTTCAGATCTTCCGCATTATGTTGCGATGGCATTGAAAGATCTGGAGACGTGACCTGCCGAACTGCACAAATGACACGAGGTGTATATCGAATAATTTCAAAAAAAGAAAACATTTCGTGCAAACATTTCGGCATTGAGGGGAACTACTTGTGACAGCCGGTTTGATTAACGTCATTGGGCTGTTTCCTATCAAATGATGAAGTCGCAGTCAGCGATGCCTGTTTATGATTCTGGGAATAAATCACGCTGACTTTGCAGGTGTTTTGAATATAAATGTGATCTCTGCCCG
Source organism: Planctomycetaceae bacterium (assembly GCA_015487825.1). GTDB lineage: Bacteria > Planctomycetota > Planctomycetia > Planctomycetales > Planctomycetaceae > Rubinisphaera. The sequence goes on along the minus strand of WFOZ01000667.1, from coordinate 60 downwards.
TGCCCGGTGTTTTGATTTTCTCACAAGAATCTTGACATCGGGCCTTTTTCATCTCGGTGC
>WFOZ01000666.1 GCA_015487825.1 Planctomycetaceae bacterium | reverse complement strand
GAACTTTACCGCGTGGTCCGCAATAGCGGCCCCTACGGTATTCATTAAACTTGAAAACTAAAAACTGTGAATTTACGAGTTGTTTACTGCAATCATGAAACGGCGAACCTCGATGTTCGGGAACGGCTTGCGTTCTCCAGCGAGGAGCGTTTTGCGTGCGCGTATGAACAACTTCAGAAAATGTTTCCCGGTGTTGAATCGGTAATTGTTTCGACCTGCAATCGCATTGAAATCTATTTCGGCACAGAACAGCGAGGCCACTTGCCGGGGCAGGATGAAGTCGCCCGGTTTATTTCTGAATTTCACGATGTTCCGCTGGATGATTTTATCAACGAAATTCGACACGAAACAGAACTCGAAGCCGTTCATCATCTGTTTCGCGTTGCATGCAGTCTTGACAGCATGGTGCTGGGGGAAGCCCAGATTGTCAGCCAGATTAAGTCCGCTTATCAACGTGCCGCCGATTGCGATGCGGTCGGCCCTTTGACGCATCACCTGTTTCAATCTGCGATGAGTATCGCCGGGAGAGTTCGTACGGAAACAAAACTTTCGGAAGGACGCATTTCAATTGCTTCGGTTGCGGTCGGCGAATTCGGCAAAAGTATTTTTGAACGATTTGATAACAAATCGGTCCTCATTCTCGGAGCAGGAGAGATGGCCGAAGAAACGCTACGGTACCTTAAAGATGAAGGCGTTCAAAAAATTACGGTTGCGAATCGAAACTTTGAACGAGGCGAACAACTTGCATCGAAGTGGGGAGGTAACCCGATTCACTTTGATCAATGGGAATCGCATCTTTCACAATCTGATGTAATCGTCAGTACAACCGGAGCCACGCAGCCGATTATTTCCGTAAAGCGTTTTTGTGAATTACGCAAGCAATGTCCTGTCCAGCGAACGGTTTTCATTCTCGATCTCGGCGCCCCACGCGATTTTGCACCGGAAATTGCCACCGTGGACGATAACGTTTTTCTGTACGATATCGACGACCTGGAACAGACCTGCCAACGCAATCGCCAGGCTCGTAAAAAAGAGATGCTCAAAGCGAATAAACTCGTGCGTGTGGCGACCGACCAGTTTATGCACGAGTTTTACCACCGTGAAACCAGCCCGGTCATTCAGGAACTTCGCGAAACCTGGCACGAAATCGGACGCAGCGAATTGAGCCGACTCTTCAAAAAACTGGATGACGTTTCCGAGCAGGATAAACGTCAAATTGAGCAGACGATCAACCGCATCGTCAATAAACTGCTGCATCCTCCTTTGGAAACGATCAAACATCAATCAAAACAGGGAACGCCTCACTCTCTGTTGAAGACAGTCAAAGAACTATTTCGACTCGGAGAAAATTCCAGAGAATGACAAAGTCCCGCCGTCCCAATCGAAATCGTTCTGCGAACTCAACCGAACAACATTTTCCCAGCGATGAAGAAATCGCTTCACTGGAAATCATCTGCGAAGATGGTCCTTTAATTGCAGTCAACAAGCCGGCCGGCCTGTTAAGCCAGGGGGCACCGCGCGGCGTATTTTGTCTGCCCGATTATGTGAAAGCGTATCTCAAAAAGAAATACGATAAACCGGGGAACGTTTACCTGGGCGTGTTGCATCGTCTGGATCGTCCAGTCACAGGAGTTTCCATTTTCTCCCGAAATTCAAAATGTGCAGCTCGATTATCCGAACAGTTCCGCGAACGTCAGGTGCAAAAAACATACCTTGCAATTGTCGAGGGACGATTGCCAAACAAAGAGGGAGAGTTGATCGATTACATCCGAAAGATTCCCGATCAGGCCCGAGCCGTGATCGAACCAACAGAAACCAGGGAAGCAAAACAAGCCGTTTTGAAGTACCAGGTTCTGGGCGAAACAAACGGACTTTCTATCCTTGAAGTGAAACCGATCACCGGCAGAATGCACCAGATTCGCATACAGTTCGCAACACGCGGAAATCCAATTCTGGGAGATCAGCTTTACGGAGCAAAACGAACCATTGACCTGCAGCCGTTACGTGATGATTACACACAGCGGGTTGGACTGCACGCATGGAAATTAAAACTGTTACACCCGGTCCGCTATGACGAACTGGAAATCACTGCTCCAATTCCAGCCGACTGGCCCAAAGCAGCCCTGCAGTTCGTCCCGGACATCGAATGATTCCTCCTGCATTGCGAGTTGCATTAATTCTCCGTAATGGCTAACCCAGACAGTTATGCCTGAATCGATCCATAGTTAGTCCAGATTATCAACCGAAACGCGATAGCGTCCGGTTCATGCAACGAAGGAAGGAACCGTGGGCTAGTGCCCAACGGCTGATGAATTTACCGGGTTTACTTTTTGCTTTATGACCAAATTGATTTTTCACTTTGAAAGATCTGCGGTAACTATTCAGCAATGTTTGATTATTGCAGAAATTAAGGTTATTTGTAGGGTCCGCTATTGCGGACCACGATGGGAAGTGGATCCTCCTATTTCTGCGGTGGTCCGCAATAGCGGACCCTACGGCTCTGACTTGAGTGTTCTGTGGCTAAATACTTTTGAGTTTCAGCTACGCCGGGTTAAGGATTCAGCAGCCTCAAGTCATCGACAACGAATAAACCATCTTTTCGAATCAGCTCGTCATCGAACCAGACTTCGCCACCACCAAATTCGGGGGTTTGGCCAAGGACCAGATCCCAGTGGACTGCACTCCGGTTGCCGTTATCTGCAGTCATGTAGGCATTTCCCGGGGTAAAATGCAGCGAGCCTCCAATTTTCTCATCGAATAGCGTATCGAGAATCGGCTGTTGAATTTCATAATTTACCCCTAAGGAAAACTCACCGATGAAACGGGAACCATCATCGGTGTCGAGAATTGCATTCAAGCGATCAGTTTCATTCCCGCAAGTTGCTTCTACAATTTTTCCATCCTTAAGCAGAAAACGGATGCCCTGAAAAACCGTCCCCTGATATCGTGAACCGATATTGTAGGTAATTTCTCCATTAACGCTGTTTCTTACCGGAGCAGTGAAAACTTCTCCGTCGGGAATATTGCGGCGTCCGTTGCATGC